>CAJOQR010000056.1 GCA_905236965.1 uncultured Acholeplasmatales bacterium
ACTGCTGATTGTGAAGGATCAGATCAAATGTTTAAAATAACAACATTAGATATGAATAATTTATCTTTAACAGAAGAAGGAAAAGTTGATTTTTCAAAGGATTTATTTGCAAAACAAGCATTTATTACTGGTTCAGGTCAATTACATGGTGAAACTTTTGCGATGGCTTTTGGAGATATTTATACATTTGGTCCTACATTTAGAACAGAAAATTCAAATACTCAAACTCATGCAAATGAATTTTGGATGATTGAACCTGAAATGGCCTTTTGTGATTTAGAAGGCTTAATGGATATTGAAGAAGAAATGCTAAAATTTGTAATTTCATATGTTTTATGTAATGCTTTAGCTGAAATAGATTTTTGTGATCAATTTGTTGAAAAAGGCTTAAAAGATAAATTAAATGCAATCATTAATTCAAAATTTGTAAGAATAAGCCATCATGATGTTGTTGATATTTTATTAAAATCAAATCAAAAATGGGAAATAAAGCCATCTTATGAAGATGATATAGCAAAAGAACATGAAAGATATATAACTGAATATTTTAATGGCCCTGTTTTTATAACAAATTGGCCTAAGGATATTAAAGCTTGGTATATGAAATTAAATCCAGATAATAAAACAGTTGCTGCTGTAGATTTAGTTGTTCCACATGCAGGTGAATTAATGGGTGGCTCTCAAAGAGAAGAAAATTTAGATGTTTTATTAAAAAGAATGAAAGAATTAAATGTTAATCAAGATGATGTTGATTGGTATTTAGATACACGTAGATATGGTGGATGTGTTCATTCAGGTTTCGGTATGGGATTTGAAAGATTAATTATGTATCTAACAGGAATTGAAAATATTAGAGATGCAATTCCATTCCCAAGAACTCCTAAAAATTGTAAATATTAATTATTTAAATTTGAGCATAAATGCCATTTATGCTCATTATTTTTTCTTTATTATTTTTATATAAAATGTTATCATATTATATGTATTAAATCGATTTTAAAAGGAGAACATTTTATGAAAACTAAAGAATATATAAAGGCCAATAATTTAATTCATTTAACATTAGATGAAATGTATAATAATTTAGATTCTGTCATACCAATTATTGATAAAAACTTAATAAATATTATTAATACAGAAGCTCCTCTTACATTAAATACATTAAAAGCGAGATTTAGAGAAATCTTTGATGTTGCAAAAATAAGTGGAAAAGCATTAGATATAATTATGTCTAGAGTAAATGCATTAGGAATTATTTATGAAGAAGAATTATATGATATTATTTTATGGCCAGCAGAAGGTAAATTTAATGTTGATTATTTAAGAATTAATTCAGATAGATTAATTTATGATATTCCTGCAATAGAATTAAAAAATTTAAGATTATCTATTGATAAATTTGGTGAAGAATTATATAGAGAAATTCTTAAATATTTTAATTTAGAAGTATTAACAGAAAAGGCAAGAAAGTATTTATCTTATATTGAAAATTATTAATATTTTGGTGAAAATTTTATGTTAAAAGTTATTTTAAATAAAAATGAAGAAAAAGAAAAAAAAGAAGGTTTCCCCTGGATTTTTAATAATGAAATAAATTCATTTGAAGGAGAAATTATAAATGGTAGTGTTGTTAAAGTATTAACATATGAAAAAAATTTTTTATGTTATGGCTTTTTAAATACATCATCAAAAATAATGATAAGAATTTTATCTTTATGTGAAAGTGATGTTATTGATAAAGATTTTTTTAAAAAAAGAATTGAATATGCAATTTCTCATAGAAATAATTTAAATTTTAAAAATTCAAATTGCTTAAGATTAATCTTTAGTGAAGCAGATTTTTTACCAGGACTTGTTGTTGATAAATATGGAGATTATTTATGTATACAAATAAGTTCTTTAGGTATGGAAAAAATAAAAAAAGATATCATTGATATTTTAGTTGAATTATTAAATCCAAAAGGGATTTATGAAAGAAGCGATGTTTCATCTAGACAAAAAGAAGGATTGGAAGAATTTAAAGGAATAATTTATGGAAATTTTGATCCTAAGGTTTTAGTATTAGAAAATGGAATTAAGTTTATTGTTGATATGGAAAATGGCCAAAAAACTGGTTATTTTTTAGATCAAAAATTAAATAGAGATAATATAAAATATTATTGTAAGGATAAAGATGTATTAGATTGCTTTTCAAATGTAGGTGGATTTGCTTTAAACGCAGCTTTAAATGGTGCAAAATCAGTTTTAGCTTGTGATATTTCAAAGCTTGCATGCGAAGAAATAGAACAAAATGCAAAATTAAATGGCTTTAATAATTTAAAAACAAGATGTGTTGATGTTTTTGATTTATTAAGAAGTGATGAAATAATTAATAAATTTGATTTAATAATTTTAGATCCACCTGCATTTACAAAATCTAAAGATACATTAAAAAAAGCATATAAAGGCTATAAAGAAATAAATTTACAAGCCATTAAGGCTATAAAAAAAGGTGGATATTTATTTACTTTTTCATGTAGTCAGCATATGACGCCTGAATTATTTTTACAAATGATTAAAGAATCTATTATAGATTCAAAAAGAAAAGCACAATTTATTGAATTTAAGGTTCAATCTCCAGATCATCCTTCACTTTTTTCAAGTGAAGAACAATTATATTTAAAATGTGTAATTTTAAGAATTTTATAATTTTTTTGGAGGGAATATGCAACAAAAATTATTTATTGAACATAGAAAAAATATGTTAAATTTAATGGAAGATAATTCTATTTTAATTGAATTTAATAGACCAATTATAAATGATGGTGCTATATTTAATTATAAATATGATGAAAATAGAAATTATTTTTATTTAACAGGATTATTTGAATATGAAAATATTGTTATTTTACAAAAAATAAATGGAATTGAATCATCATTAATATTAATAAATCAATATGATGAATTAAAAGCAAAATGGGTAGGAGCTCCTCTTTCTAAAGAAGAGGTATCTAAAATATCAGGAATAAATAATGTTAGATATTTAGATTCATATAATTCATTAATTAATCAATATTCTAAAATAATAAAAAATATATACCTAGATTTTATTCCAAATAATTCAAATAAATTAAATGATGAAGAAATTTTAGCAAAAGAATTGAAAAATCATTATCCATGGCTAAATATATTAAATTCTAGACCTTTATTTACTAAATTAAGAACTATAAAAAATGAAGAAGAAATAAACCAAATACGTAAAGCTATTTCAATTACAAATGAAGGAATAAAAAATATATTAGCACATATTAATCCATTATATGAATATCAATTAGAATCATATTTTGATCAAGCTATTAAATATAATGGTGCAACGGGATATGCTTTTCCAACAATTGCTGCAAGTGGGGCTAATGCATGCTGCTTACATTATATGGATAATAATTCTAAAGCATCAAATGGTGATTTAATTTTATTTGATTTAGGTGCATCTTATAATATGTATTGTTCTGATATTTCTAGAACATTTCCTATTAATGGTAAATTTAGTAAAAGACAAAAAGAAATATATAATATTGTTTTAAAAGGTCAAGAACATGTATTTAATTTTATTAAGCCAGGAATAACAACAAAAGAATTAAATCAAATTTTAATTGAATATTATCAGGTTGAATTAAAAAAGATTGGATTAATAAAAGAAGGTACTAAAGAAGAGGTTTTAAAATATTATTATCATGGAGTTTCTCATCATATTGGTCTTGATTGTCATGATTTATGTGAATACATACCTTTAAAGGCTGGATGTATTATATCAAATGAACCAGGCTTATATATAGAAGAAGAAAATATAGGAATAAGGATTGAAGATGATGTATTAGTAACCGAAACTGGTGCAGAATGGTTAAGTAAGGATATATTAAAAACAGTTGAAGATATTGAAAATTTTATAAAGGAGAATAAAAAATGAATAAAACAATTTTAAAAAATTATGCTAAATTAATTGTAAAAAAAGGAGTAAATGTTCAAAAAGGTCAAGATGTAATTATTAATGCTTCAGTTGATGATAATTATTTTGTTAAATATGTTGTTGAAGAATGTTATAAAGCAAAAGCAAGAAAGGTTACTGTTGATTGGATAAGTGATGATATTTCTAGATTAAATTATAAATATCAAAATGTTAAAACATTAGCAGAAGTTACAGATTGGAGAAAAGCAAAACTTCAATATGAAGTAGATACCCTACCTGCAAGAATTTATATTGAATCAAGTGATCCTGATTTATTAAATGGTTTAGATCAAGATAAAATTACAAACGCAAGAAGAATATCTGGACCAATTATTATGGAATATAGAGAACAAATGGAAAATAAATATCAATGGACTATTTGTGGAATTCCAGGCGTTAAATGGGCTCAAAAAGTATTTCCAGAAGATACTAAATCTAACGCAATGAAAAAATTATGGGACGCTATTATAAAAACAACTAGATTAGAAGGTAATCCAATTGAAAATTGGGATAAGCATAATGAAAATATAAAAGAAAAATATACTAAATTAAATAATTTAGGTATTAAAACATTATATTATAAATCATCAAATGGAACTGATTTTAATGTTTCAATTAAAAAAGGAATGATCTTTGAAGGTGGAGATGAAAAAACCTTAAATGGTATTTTCTATAATCCAAATATGCCAACAGAAGAATGCTTTACATCTCCAGATAAATATTCAGCTAACGGTATAGTTTATTCATCAAAGCCTTTATCAGTTATGGGGAAAGTTGTTGATAATTTTGCCTTTAGATTTGAAAATGGCAAAATAATAGAAGTAATAGCTCAAAAAGAAGAACATAAAGAAGTATTAGAAAAATTAATTTCATTAGATGAAGGTGCTAAAATGCTAGGAGAAGTAGCATTAGTACCTTATGATTCACCAATAAATCAAACAGGATTATTATTTTATAATACACTTTATGATGAGAATGCTTGTTGCCATTTAGCAATAGGAAGAGCTTTTGATGAATGTATTGATAATTATCAAAATATGACAGAAGAAGAAATAAAAGCATTTGATTTAAATAAATCTATTATTCATGTTGATTTTATGATTGGAACAAAAGATTTAAGCATTATTGCAGAAACATATGATGGTAAAAAAGTTCAAATATTTAAAGATGGTACATGGGCAATATAATAAATAAACTAAGGATTTTTGGTATAAATTTATATCAAAAATCCTTTTAATTTATATTAAATAAAAAATAATTTATGAAAAATTTATTTTTATTATTGCAAAAAGAATAAATTTTGCTATAATATTTATTGCACGAAGCAATGCCGCAGTAGTACAACGGTTAGTACCTATGCTTGCCATGCATATGATGACGGTTCGATTCCGTTCTGTGGCTCCATAAATTAAAAACAAGGCTTATTTTAAGCCTTTTTTTGTTGTTTTATAATAAATTTAATACTGATTCTTGATTTTATTCTAATAAATGTTGATATGTATTTAAAGTTATTTATATATCTGTTTATTTTACTTGAATGAGTTTGGTTTTAGATTTAATTTTTATAGAAAAAATGTCAATGTTGGCACAATAAATGGCACTTTAAAACTCGATGAAATGGACTAAAGACAAAAACTTAGACTTAAAAGAAAGAATATTCTATCAATCGAAAAAAACATAGAATTCTATGAAAAAGGAGAAAGTATGATTGAAAGAGATTTATATTTATCAAAGTTAATTTCTGCAAAATAAAATGGGTTAAAGGAGGACGTGTTTATCTTTCATAATTTGTCTTTCTTTCAATTTTATGGTATCATAAAAATATAATTAGGAGGCGTTTTATGGAATTATTAATACAAAATAAGTGGGTATCATTTGGTGGATCATCAGTTGTTAAAACACCAGATGATAAAGATGTATTTTTTGTAAAAGGTAAAGTTTTTTCATTTACTAGAAAGAAATTTGTCCAAGATTTAGATGGAAAATTATTATATGTTGTTAGAAATAAATTTTGGAGATTGTTTAAAAGAAAAGCTTTTGTAATTAATGATAAAAATGAACAAATTGCTGTTGTTAGTAGAAAAATCTTTTCTTTACATGATCATTATTTTATTACATCATCATTAGGAGATTTACAAATTAAAGGTAATATTTTAGGATTTGATTATAATATTATTTTAAATGATAAAAATATTGGTCATATTTCTAGAAAAATTTCTTTAAGAGATTCTTTCATATTAGATTTAGATGATAATTATGATGCAGCTACTTTTGTTTCTTTAGTAATTGCAATTGATAATATCGTTGATAGAAGAAGAGAAGATAGTAATAATTAAAAATTTTTTATAAAATTTTATATTATATTTATAAATAAATATATTAACAAAAAGATAGAGGTTAAATTAATTTTCTCTATCTTTTTTATTTATATATAAATTTTATTAATAAATGTTTTTATGAAAGCGTTTTGATAATAATTATTGTTGTTTATTTTTAAATATATTTAGTGATATAATCAACATTAGGTGAAAGCACTAATATAAATTTTATATTAATAATTATATTATATTGCTTAAGTTTTACAGGGGGTACAAAATGAGTAAAATTCAGGAAGGGGCATATAAAAAGATTATTGAAATATGTAATCAATATAAGGAAGAACCTACTCCTTTAATGCCTATATTATCAGCAGTTCAAAATGAATTTGGTTATATTCCATTAGATGTTCAAGAAATTATTTCTAATGAAATAGGTATTCCAGTTGCTGAAATTTATGGAGTTGTTACATTCTATAGTTTTTTTAGTTTAAAGCCAAAGGGCAAATATGTAATTGGTGTTTGTCTTGGAACAGCTTGTTATGTAAAAGGTTCACAACAAGTTGTTGATAAATTTTCAGAACTTTTAAATATTAAACCAGGTGAAACAACAAATGATGGTTTATTTACTTTATCTGCTTTAAGATGTATTGGAGCATGTGCATTAGCTCCAGCAATTTCTATAAATGGAAAGGTTTATTCTAAGGTTGCTGCATCAGATGTTGAAAAAATTATAAATGAATATAAGGCTATGGAGGTTAATGCATAATGGAAAGAATTGTTACAGTTAAAGACCTTGATAGTATTATAACAAGTTCTACTAATAAATTTAGCGCTAAGTTAGATGGTAATAATAAAAAAATTACACTATGTGTTTGTGGTGGAACAGGATGTTTAGCAAATAGTAGTGAAGATATTAAAGGTGAATTAATTAATTATATTAAAGAAAAAGGCTTAGAGAATAAAATCGAAGTTAATTTTGTAGGTTGCTTTGGATTTTGTTCACAAGGACCTTTTGTTAAGGTATTGCCTGATAATACATTATATAGAGCTGTTAAGGTTGAAGATGCAAAACGTATAATAGATAGTTTAGAAAATAAAGAAATTTTAGAAGATTTATTATATGTAGATCCTCAAACACATAAAAAAGTTGTTAAACAAGAAGATATAAACTTTTATAAAAAACAAGTTAGAGTAGCTTTATATGGATGTTCTATAATAGATCCTACTAACTTAGAAGAATCATTAGGATTTAATGGTTTCAAGGCTTTAAGAAAAGTATTATTAGAAATGAAGCCACAAGAGGTTATTGATGAAATATTAGCATCAGGATTAAGAGGTAGAGGCGGTGCTGGTTTCCCTACTGGAAGAAAATGGCAATTTGCTGCTAATGTAGATGCTGATCAAAAATATATTGTATGTAATGGTGATGAAGGCGATCCAGGTGCATTTATGGATAGATCAATTTTAGAAGGTAATCCATTTAATGTAATTGAAGGTATGATGATTGCAGGATATGCATTTGGAGCTACTGAAGGATATTTTTATGTAAGAGCTGAATATCCTATTGCTGTTCAAAGAATAGAAAA
This sequence comes from uncultured Acholeplasmatales bacterium, assembly GCA_905236965.1. Lineage (GTDB taxonomy): Bacteria > Bacillota_I > Bacilli_A > Acholeplasmatales > Anaeroplasmataceae > Anaeroplasma. Next base: position 7,890 of record CAJOQR010000056.1, read on the forward strand.
TGCAATAAAGGTTATGGAAGAAGCTGGTCTTTTAGGCGATAACATTTTAGGAAGTGGTTTTTCTTTTAGAGCACATTTAAGATTAGGTGCTGGAGCTTTCGTTTGTGGTGAGGAAACTGCTTTATTAAATTCAATTGAAGGTAAGCGTGGTATGCCAAGACCAAGACCACCATTCCCTGCTGTAAAAGGATTATGGGGTAAGCCAACATGTGTAAATAATGTTGAAACTTTAGCAACTGTTCCATATATTATAAGAGTTGGTGCTAAAGAATTTGCATCAATGGGTACACCTACATCAACAGGAACAAAAGTATTCGCATTAGGTGGAAAAATTAACAATGTTGGTTTAGTTGAAGTTCCAATGGGAACAACTCTAAGAACATTAGTTTATGATATTGGTGGCGGTATTCCAAATGATAAGAAATTTAAAGCTATTCAAACTGGTGGACCATCAGGTGGATGCTTAACTGAAAAAGATTTGGATACTCCAATTGATTATGATTCATTAATTAAAAAAGGTTCAATGATGGGCTCTGGTGGAGCTATCGTTATGGATGAAGATAACTGTATGGTTGATGTTGCTAAATTCTATATGGAATTTATTAAAGATGAATCTTGTGGTAAATGCTCTCATTGTAGAATTGGTACTACTAGATTATTAGAAATGTTAACTTTAGTTACAGAAGGAAAAGCTACTGAAAAAACATTACAAGATATGAAAGAGCTTGCTCAAATAATTAAAGCTGGTTCTTTATGTGCATTAGGTCAAACTGCTGCAAATCCAGTTTTAAGTACAATGGCTAATTTCCCAGAAGAATATGAAGCACATGTTAAGGATAAGGTTTGTCCAGCTCATGTATGTAAGAGCTTAACACAATATGTTATTGATCCATTAAAATGTAAAAAATGTTCTAAATGTGCAAGAAATTGTCCTGTTAATTGTATTACTGGAGTTCCAGGAAAAGAACCATATGTTATTGATCAATCAAAGTGTGTAAAATGTGGTACTTGCTATAATGCTTGTAACTTTAAGGCTATAGATAAAAGGTAAGGAGGAATAAAAATGAGCGAAGAAATAAAAAAAGTAAATGTCAAAATTGAAGGTCAAATTTATTCTGTTCCTGCAGATTTAACTATTTTAGAAGCAGCACAATTATGCGGATATAATATTCCACATCTTTGTTATATGAAAGGTGAGAAATGTTCTACAGCTAGTTGCCGTGTTTGTTTAGTTGAAATTAAATCTGAAAGAGGCTCAAAATGCTTTGCATCTTGTGCTTACCCAGTAGCTGATGTTCCAGCAGAAAAAGGATTTGAAGTTAGAATTTCATCTCCTATGGCCGTAAAAGATAGAAGAACAAGCGTTGAATTATTATTATCAAATCATAATATGAATTGTCAGCAATGTGTAAAAAATCATAATTGTGAGCTTTTATATGTTGCTAATGTAGTAGGAGCTAGAGAAGGTCAATATCAAGGTGCTAAGACTAAAGTAACAGTTGATGAAATAGGACCTGGTATAAGAAGAGATACATCTAAATGTATTTTATGTGGAAGATGTATTGAAAAATGTAAAGAAGCTCAAGGAATTGGTATTTTAGGATTCGAAAATAGAGGATTTAATACAATTGTTGCTCCTGCTGAAAATAGATCTTTTTCAGAAGTTCCATGCTTACAATGTGGACAATGTGTATTAGTTTGTCCAACTGGTGCTTTAACAGAAATTTCTGAAATAGAAAAAGTTGATGAAGCTATGGCAAATGGCAAATATGTAATAGTTCAAACTGCTCCTGCTGTAAGAGCAGCTATTGCAGAAGAATTTGGTCAAAAAATTGGTACACCTGGAACAGGAAAAATGGTTGCAGCATTAAAAAGATTAGGCTTTTATAGAGTATATGATACAAATTTTGGTGCTGATTTAACTATTATGGAAGAAGGAACTGAATTAATTGAAAGAATTACAAAAGGTGGAGTATTACCTCAAATTACTTCATGTTCTCCAGGCTGGATTAATTATTTAGAATATTTTTATCCAGAATTAATTCCAAATGTTTCAACATGTAAGAGCCCTCATGAAATGTTAGGTGCAACTTTAAAAAGTTATTGGGCAGAAAAGAATGGAATAGATCCAAAAGATATTTTCGTTGTATCAATTATGCCTTGTACAGCTAAAAAAACAGAAGAAGTTCGTCCTCAAAATTCTGTTGATGGATTAAGAGATGTTGATGCTGTTTTAACTACAAGAGAGCTTGCAAGAATGATTAAAAGAGCAGGTATAAATTGGAATTTATTACCAGAAGAAGAATTTGATGGAGATTTATTAGGAGATTATTCTGGTGCTGGTGTAATTTTCGGTGTTACTGGTGGCGTTATGGAAGCAGCTTTAAGAACTGCTAATAAAGTGTTAACTGGAGAAGAAGCTGATTTATTAAAATTTGAAGCAGTAAGAGGATTAGAAGGCGTAAAGGAAGCATCATTTAATTTAAATGGTGTTGAATTAAAGGTTGCTGTTGCATCTGGTATGGCAAATGTAAAACCATTATTAGAACAAGTTAAAAATGGAACTAGTCCATATTCTTTTATAGAGGTTATGTGCTGTCCAGGTGGTTGTATTAATGGTGGTGGTCAACCATATGTTAAGCCTCAATATTTACCTAATGAAGATATTGATATTGAATTAACTTATAAACAAAAACGTGCAAGCGTATTATATAGTGAAGATGAAAAACAAAAGATTCGTCAATCTCATAATAATCCACAAATTCAACAATTATATAAAGAATTTTTTGGACAACCTTGCAGTGAAAAATCAGAAAAATATTTGCATACATCATATAATGCAAATAGAATTAAATTTCCTAAAAAACAATAATAATTTATAAAAGGGGCTATATACCCCTTTTTTAATTACTTTTATAAAATTGTTTTTTATGCTATACTTTAATTATAAAAAAGAGGAGTTATAATATGGGATTTTTTGATTTAATTAAAAAAAATAAAAAAAATAAGCCTCAAGCAGAGAGAACAAAAATAGATAATGTATCAGTTGAAATAAAAGAAAATGATCAAATTATTCATTTATCTGGAGATGTTAATAGTAATAACGCTGCAGTTATTGAATCAAAGATGGATGAATATTTAAGACAAGACTTAAATTTAATAATTGATTGTGAAAATTTAAATTATATTTCAAGTGCTGGTTTAAGAATTTTATTAAGAATAAGAAAAACATTTGAAAATTTAAAAATTATTAATGTTAAGTCTGATGTATATGAAGTTTTTGAAATGACAGGCTTTACTAAAATAATGCATGTTGATAAAGCTTATAAAGAATTTTCTATTGAAGGTTTAGAAATAATAGGTCGTGGAGCTAATGGTACAGTTTATAGATATGATGATGAAACTGTATTAAAAGTATATAGAGAACAAATAACATTAGATTCTATTATTCATGAAAGAGAATTAGCAAGAGAAGCTTTAATTTTAGGTGTTCCTACAGCGATATCTTATGATGTTGTTAAAGTAGGAGAAAACTATGCATCAGTTTTTGAATTAATAAATGCTAAATCATTAATTAATTTAGTTCAAGAAAATCATGATGATATTAATAAAGTTGTTGATATGAGTGTTGAATTATTAAAACAAATTCATGATATTAATGTAACTGATTATAATTTACCAAAAATGAAAGAAATTGCATTAGGATGGCTAGATTATTTAAAGGATGAATTAGAAGAAAAAGAAATCGATAAATTATATGATTTAATAAATGATGTTCCAGAATCTTCTAATTTAATACATGGAGATTATCATTTAAAAAATATAATGTATCAAGATAATGAAATTATAATGATTGATATGGATACATTATCAATAGGTAATCCAATATTTGAATTTGGTCAAATATATTTATCATATAAAGCCTTTGGTGAGCTTGATCATAAAAAGGTTGAAGATTATATGGAAATTAGCTTTGATGAAGCTCAATATATATTAGAAGAAACAATAAAAAGATATTTTGGTGTTGAAAATATTGATGCATATATTGATAAATTTGCTTTATTAGCTTATATGAAATTATTAAGAAGACATATAAAAAGAAATGAAGGAACAAAAGAAGAAAGAGAATATTTAAAAAATAGAATAAAAGAATTATTAACTAAAATTGATTCTTTAATATGATATAATAAAAAAGCATTTTCTAATAAATAATAGGAATTGCTTTTTATTTTACAATATTTTTTATTAGTGTTATAATACTTCCGGTATCTACCACAAAAGGAGGTAACCAAAAATGATTAAAGTTGAAGATGTAAGCTTTTCATATGACCAAAAAAATGAAGCATTGAAAGATGTTTCTTTTACTGTTGAGGATGGAGAGTGGGTTTCAATATTAGGCCATAATGGTTCAGGCAAATCTACATTAGCTAAGCTTTTAGTTGGACTTTTAAGCCCAACAAAAGGTAGCATTTTTTATAATGATGTTGAATTATTAAATACTACAGAATCTATAAATTATATAAGAAAAAATGTAGGAATAGTTTTTCAAAATCCTGATAATCAATTTGTTGGATTTAATGTTAAATATGATATAGCATTTGGCCTTGAAAATCATAATGTTCCAAGAAATGAAATGATTTCATTAATAGATGAATATATTAAAAAGGTTGATATGGAAGGTTTTTTAGAAAGAGAGCCTCAAACTTTATCAGGAGGCCAAAAACAAAGAGTTGCGATTGCTGGTATTTTAGCACTTAATTGCGATACAATTATATTAGATGAAGCTACATCAATGTTAGACCCAGAGGGTGTAGATGATATTATTGAATTAATAAATGAATTACATCAAAAATATAATAAAACAATTATAACAATAACTCATGATTTATCTTTAGCAAGAAAAAGTGATAAAGCATTAGTTTTTAAAAATGGTGAAATAATAGCTATGGGCTCACCAGAAGATATATTTAAAATGGATGATGTTTTAAAAAGCTCTAATTTAGATATGCCTTTCCCTCTAAAAGCATATAATGAAGCTTTAAAAAATGATGTTTTAAAAAATGATGAAAGGTTAATTAATGCATTATGGGAATATCATTTAAAGAAGTAAGTCATAATTATTATGGTTTAAAGAAAAAAGATATAACAATTGCATTAGATAACATAAATCTTGATATAGAGGGAAAAAATGAATTTGTATCTATTGTAGGAAAAACTGGTTCTGGTAAATCAACCTTATTAGAGCATATGAATGGTTTATCCTTACCAACTAAAGGTGAGGTTCAAGTTTTTGATTATGTTATTACACCTAAAAAAAATAAAAATCCTAAAATGAAAGAAATAAGAAAAAGAGTAGGATATGTATTTCAATTTCCAGAATATCAATTATTTGAAGAAACAGTATTAAAGGATATTATGTTTGCTCCAAA
>CAJOQR010000057.1 GCA_905236965.1 uncultured Acholeplasmatales bacterium
ATATAAAATATACTGACATATGAATATACATTATTATAATAATGAACATCCAGAATTTTTTATACCTTTAACAGTATACTTTATGATAATGAAATTATTGCATAATAATGCATAATTTTAATAGATATAATCTAAACGAACTATGATAATGTTTATGCAATTTTAATTAATATTTTTAATAGTTTTTAATTTTTAACTTTTAGTTTTTATTTTATTAATTATTATATTAGTTAAAAATCATTTTATTTAATAAAAAAGTAAAAATAAAAATAAAAAAATACTACCTTTAACATTTAATTAAGTATATAATAATTTTATGAGAAATATCATATAAATGTTAATTGTTTTGGGGGAATAAGTTTTGAGAGAACCAAATTGTACTAGAATTGTTCCAGCTAAAAATTTATGGGAAATTGCTATTGAATTTTTGGAACAAATTGATGATAAATTAATGGAATTTAATCTTAAATATGCATTTATAACTTATAAATTATGTAAAATAGAAAAAGTTCCTAATAAAGATATAAAAAAATTAGTTTTCTTATCTTGCTTTAATGATGTTGGTAAATTATATGCACGTGATAATGCTACTACAACTGAAATTGAAACTTATTTATTTTTAAAATATTTTTCACCACTTAAAGGTAATGCTTCATTAATTTTATTTGAAACAAAAAAGAATAAATATAATTATACAGGTGATACTAGTAAATTATATTTAGCGAGAAGCTTTACAAAATATTTATTGCAATATAATTCAAAAGAATTAGCTTTAAATGCTGTTATGGTTGAAAAAGATAAATATGCATATCAAGATTTAATAGCGTTAAATAAATTAGTATTAAAAATAGATTTATTTTATGAATTGAATTCTATGCATTATAAAACAATTGTATATAAATATATTTCTAAAATGATTTTTAGCAATCGTGAAAGAAATAAATTCTTTACAATGCTTTCTTCATTATTTGAAATGTATAGCCTACAAACTCTTTATCATTCAAAAGTTACAGCAATTGTTGCATATAAAATTTCAAAAAAAATGAAATTGAAAAATACTAGATGTAAAAAAATATATGTTGCAGCTTTAGCTCATGATTTAGGTAAAGTTAAAATACCACTTAAAATATTAGAAAAGCCTGATAAATTAACTGATAGAGAATATTCAACAATGAAAAAGCATGTTACATATACAAAGGATTTATTAAGAAATAAAATGGATTATGATATTATAGAAATAGCTTATAGGCATCATGAAAGGCTTGATGGGTCCGGTTATCCTAATAAATATTCAAAAACGGATTTAACATTAGATCAACAAATATTACAAGTTTCAGATGTTATTAGTGCTTTAATAGCAAAAAGAAGCTATAAAGATGCATGGAGTATTGATAAAACAATTGAAGTTTTAGATGCTAGTGTTGAAAAAAATCAATTTTCAAAAGAAATTGTAGGATGCTTTAAAAAGAATCAATCAAAAATTTTAAAAGCTGCAAATAAAATAATAGTTCAAGCTGATAAAATATATGATAGAATTAATAAAGAAAGATTATCATTAACAAGTATGATAAATCAAGAATAAGAGCAATTAATTTGCTCTTTTTTTCTATAATAATTGATTAAAATAATATAAGGTTATATAATAATTTATGATTTCGGAGGTATTGAAATTATGGAAAAAATTAAAATGTTAACACCATTAGTTGAAATGGATGGAGACGAAATGACAAGAGTCTTATGGAAAATGATTAAAGATGAATTAATCAATCCATTTGTTGATTTGAAAACAGAATATTATGATTTAGGATTAGTTGAAAGAGATAAAACCTTAGATCAAGTAACAATCGATTCTGCTTTAGCAACAAAAAAATATGGAGTAGCTGTTAAATGTGCAACAATTACCCCAAATAAACAAAGAGTAAGTGAATATAATTTAAAAGAAATGTGGAAAAGTCCAAATGGTACTATTAGATCAATGCTTGATGGTACAGTTTTTAGAGCCCCAATTATTATTGATTCAATTAAACCTGTTGTTAAAAATTGGAATAAGCCTATAACAATTGCTCGTCATGCATATGGTGATGTTTATAAAGATACTGAATTTAGAATTGATGTTCCTGGTAAGGCTGAATTATTATTTACATCTGTTGATGGAAAAGAAGAAAGACAAACAATTTATGATTTTGAATGTGCAGGTGTATTACAAGGCTTATATAATAAAGATTCATCAATTGAATCATTTGCTCATTCATGCTTTAAATATGCAATTGATACAAAACAAGATTTATGGTTTTCAACAAAGGATACTATTTCAAAAAAATATGATCAAACATTTAAATTAAAATTCCAAGAAATTTATGATAAATATTATAAAGAAGAATTTGAAAAATTAGGTATAACATATTTTTATACATTAATAGATGATGCAGTAGCTAGAGTTATAAGAAGTGAAGGCGGATTCATTTGGGCATTAAAAAATTATGATGGAGATGTAATGTCTGATATGGTTTCTACAGCATTTGGTTCTTTAGCTATGATGACTTCTGTTTTAGTTTCTCCAGATGGAAAATATGAATATGAAGCTGCACATGGAACTGTAACAAGACATTATTATAAATATTTAAAAGGAGAAGAAACATCTACTAATCCAATCGCTACAATTTATGCATGGAGTGGAGCATTAAAAAAGCGTGGTGAATTAGATGATTTGCCTCTTTTAGTTTCTTTTTCAAATAAATTAGAAGAAGCTTGTGTTAAAACATTATTAAGTGGAAAAATGACAAAAGATTTAGTTAATTTAGTATCAGATAATACTAAAGTAGCTGTTTTAAATTCATTAGATTTTATAAAAGAAATTAGAAAAAATTTAGAATTATTATTAAAATAATATTTCAAAATTAATATTAAGTGTTAATGGATACGAAAAATAGTATTTATTAACACTTTTTTTAAAATTAACAAAACTTTAACATTTCTTTAATAAATACTAAAAAATTAAATCCTATATTATAGCCGTAAATCAAAAATGGAGGTAATAATTATGGAAATGATTTATTTAGTAACAGGTGCAGCAGGATTTTTAGGAAGTAATGTTTGTAGACAATTAGTAGAAGATGGTAAAAGAGTTAGAGCATTTGTATTACCTAATGATACATCAGCAAAATATTTACCTAAGGAAGTTGAAATAGTTTATGGTGATTTATGTGATATTAATTCTTTAGAAAAATTATTTGAAGTAGAAAAAGGATATAATACAATATGTCTTCATATTGCATCAATTGTAACAGTAAATCCTGATTTTAATCAAAAGGTAATAGATGTAAATGTTGGAGGATGTAAAAATATTATTGAATTATGTAAAAAGCATAAAGAATGCTTAAAATTAGTTTATTGCTCTTCAACAGGTGCTATTAAAGAAAAAGAAAAGCCTTTAGCTATAAAAGAAACAGATGTATTTGATGAAAATGAAGTAGTTGGATGCTATAGTATGTCAAAGGCTATGGCAACAAAATTAGTATTAGATGCAGCAAATGATGGTTTATGTGCTTGTGTTGTACATCCATCTGGAATATTAGGACCACTTGATTATGCTATAGGTGAAACAACTAGTACTGTAATTAAAATTATAAAAGGTGAAATGTCTATGGGTATTTCAGGAACATTTAATTTATGTGATGTAAGAGATTTAGCAAATGGTATTATATTAGCTAGTGAAAAAGGTAAAAAAGGTGAATGCTATATTTTAGGAAATGAAGAAGTATCATTTAAAGAATTTAGCAAAATTTTAACAAAAGAAGCTGAATGTAAAAAAATAAAAATGTTTTTACCTATTTGGTTTGCTAATAAAATAGCAAAGCATATGGAGAAAAAAGCTAAAAAAACTGGTAAAAAACCTCTTTTAACAACATTTAATATTTATAATTTAGCAAGAAATAATAATTTTGATTCAACTAAAGCTAAATTAGAATTAGGCTATACTACAAGACCATATAGTCAAACAATTAAAGATGAAATTAATTGGTTAAGAAAAGAAAAATTAGTTTAATTGTAAAAAAATTATAGAAAATGTATAATAAATTATATTATTATACTTTTTTTATTGGAGGCAAATATGGTTAGGGTTTTAGTTTTAGAAGATGATGAATTATTAAATAATACATTATGCAAATATTTAAATAATGAAAATTTTTATACATTTGGTGCTTTAAATGCAATAGATGCATTTGATGAATTATTAAATAATAATTATGATATTATAATTTCAGATGTAATGATGCCTAATGTTGATGGATTTGAATTTTTAAAAAAGGTAAGAGATATTAATAAAGATGTTCCTTTTATATTTATAACAGCTAAAGATGATTTTAAATCAAAAGAAAAAGGATATCGTTTAGGAATAGATGATTATATGGTAAAGCCTATTGATTTAGATGAATTATTATTAAGGCTTAATGCAGTATTAAGGCGTTGTAATATAAAAAATAATAAAGAAATAGAAATTGGTAATTTAAAAATAAATAGTGAAGAAAATACAGTTTTAATAAACGGAGAAGAGGTATCTTTTACAGTTAAAGAATTTAATATATTATTTAAATTATTATCATATCCTAAAAAAACATTCACAAGAAATCAATTAATGGATGAATTTTGGGAATATGATAAGGATACATTACCAAGAACTGTTGATGTATATATGACTAAAATAAGAGAAAAATGTAGTAATTGTGATGGATTTGAAATTCAAACTGTTCATGGGTTGGGATATAAGGTGGTATTAAATGAAAAAAAATAAAAAAATATTTTCTTTTTATTGGTTTATCATCATCTTTTTATTAATATCATTAGGAGCTGCAACATCAATATTGTTATATGAAAAAATAAATGAAGCAACAAAAGGAAATGAAATATTAATTTCTATTTTAATATTAGGTAATATTTTGTTTGTTACAATTATATTTTTTATTATAGATATTTTAAGAAGAAAATTTTTTATCGAAAAGCCTTTAAATGAAATATTATATTTAACAGATGAAATAGCAAAAGGAAATTTTAAAGTAAAAATTAATTATAAATTTAAAAAATATAATAGTGAATATGATGATATTATATATAATATAAAAATTATGATTGATGAATTAAATAAAAATAAATTATTAAAAGAAGATTTTATTTCAAATTTTTCTCATGAAATAAAAACACCAATCCAGGTTATGAAAAATTATATTAATTTATTAAAAAATCCTAAAACATCTATTGATGAAAAAGATGAATATTTAATACAATTAACTAATACATTAAATAGGCTTTCTAATTTGGTAACAAATATTTTAAAATTAAATAAGCTTGAAAACCAAGTTATAAATATTGATAAAGAAGAATTTGATTTATCTGAGGAATTAAGAACATCTATTTTAAATTATGTTGAAAAAATAGATGAAAAAAACATTAATTTAGAATTAGATATTATAGATAATTTAATTATAAAAAATGATAAATCATATATAGAAATAATATTTAATAATTTAATTTCTAATGCTGTTAAATTTACAAACCCTAATGGTAAAATATATATATCATTAAAGAAAATAAAAAATAAATATGAATTTGTTGTTAAAGATTCAGGAATAGGAATTTCAAAGGATATAGGAGAACATATTTTTGATAAATTTTATCAAGGAGATACATCTCATAAAGAAGAAGGTAATGGCTTAGGCTTAGCACTTGTTAAACAAGTCATTGATCTTTTAGGAGGAGAAATTAAATTATATAGTGTTTTAAATGAAGGAACAACATTTACAGTATTGTTAGGAGAGTGATTTAAATGGATGAAAAAGAAAAATATGAATTTAATTATAAAGCTCCAACACCTAGTGAAAAGAAAATGATTATGTCAATAAGAAGTGAATATGAGGATTTAGGTAAAACAAAAATAACTAATTCTGATGTTGATAAATTAATACATTTAGATAAATTAGTTAAAAGCTTACCTGTTGCTATATCTTTAAGTTTTGGAATTATTGGTACATTAATTTTTTCTTTTGGCTTAGTTTTAACATTACAATTTAATAATTTTATTTTAGGAATGATATTAAATATTTTAGGTATATTATTATTATCAATAGCATACCCTATATATAATATTATTTATAAAAGAAGAAAAAATAAATATAAAAAGGAAATCTTAGAATTATCTGAAAAAATATTAAATAATTAACAAAATTTTAACATTTATAAAACATTTATTTAAAATTTCTTATTTATAATTTAGCTGTAAAATAAAGGAGGAAATAAAAATGAATGAAAAAGAATTAGAAAGTGTTAAAATTTTACAAAAGGATTATTTAGGAAAAAGTGAGGATGAAAAAACAATAGAAAGTCTTTTCAAGCTAGACGCTAAGGTTAAATTGCCAGCTTATATATTTGCTTATACATTTGGCATTTTATCAACTTTATTATTAGGATTTGGAATGAGTATTGCAATGAAACAAATTTTAGAACAATATTTTATTTTAGGTATTGTTTTAGGAATAATTGGTATAATATTTATTTCAATTAATTATCCAATTTATTCATTAATATTAAAATCTAGAAAAAACAAATATAAAGATGAAATAATTAATGTAACAAATAATTTAATAAATAAAAATAATGATTAATCTTCAAAATTGAAGATTTTTCTTTTTTTGTAAGCATTAACATACTTGAATTTTAAAAATATAGGAATATAATAATAATCTATTTTAGTAAGAAGGCGAAATTATGACAGAAAAAAGACAAAAGGAATTATCTTCTTTTAAATATATGTTAATATTAACAATTCCTATTTTTATTGAATTATTATTACAGCTTGTTGTAGGATATTGTGATCAAATAATGATGTCAAGATGGCAAAATGCAGTTAATGGAATTACAAATGCTAATGTTGTAATTAATATGGTTTTAAATTTTTTCATTATTTTTTCATCAGCATCCATTATTTTAATAACTCAATATAAGGGTTCAAGAGATGAAAAAAGAGAAAAAAGTATTTATTCAACAGCATTTTTCTTTAATACTATATTATCTATTATTATGAGCTTAGTAATAGTTTTTTTATCAAAATATTATCTTAAAGCTATAAATACACCTCAATCAGCTTTAAATGATGCAATCTTATATTCAATGATTTGTGGATCATCAGTTTTATTTCAAGTTATGGCAACAACATTATCTTCATTTTTAAAAGCTAATAATTTAATGAAGGAATCAATGATTACAAATATAATAATGAATATTTTAAATATAATAGGTAATTTTATATTGATTAATATTTTTGCAAAAATTGATTTACCTATTATTGGTGTTGCATTATCTAGTAGTATATCTAGAATAATTGGATTTATTATTTTATTAATTATATATATTAAAAAAATAAAAATAAAATTATCATTTAAAGAATTTATAAAAAATAAAAAAGCATTAAAAATGTTAATTAAGGTTGGAATTCCATCAGGAGGAGAAGCATTATCATATCAAGCAAGCCAAGTAATAATTCAATTAATTGTTAATGATATAGTTATATATAATGATAATAATATAGAAATGGGAAACATTAAAACCTATGCGTCAATGTTTGCCTTAGTAACATATTTATTTGTTAATGCTATATCTCAAGCAATGCAAGTAATAATAGGTGAACAATTAGGTGCTGGCTTAACAAAAGATGTAGATAAAAAAGTAAAACAAACGAGAAATATATCTATTATATCGAATTTATTATTTTCATTATTATTTTTCTTATTAAGTGATTATTTATTTATGCTATTTAAAGTAACAGATCCTCAACTTTTAAAAATTGCTAAATTAGTTATGGGAATAGAAATATTTTTAGAATTTGGTAGAGCTATTAATGTTGTTTATGTTAGAGCATTACAAACCTCTGGAGATGTTTTATTTCCAACTATAACTGCTATAATATTTTGTTGGAGTGTAGCTGTGCTTGGTTCTTATATTTTAGGAGGAAATGTTTTAAAATTAGGAATTCCAGGAGTATGGATAGCCATGGCAATAGATGAAATTATAAGAGCATTTATATTCATATTTAGATGGCATAAGGGTAAATGGAAAAATTTCAATTTAGCTTTACAATAAGTTTTTTTATTAAATTTATTGTTGTATAATAAAATCGGTGAATAAATTATGAATGAATTAAAAATTAATGGAATTTATAAGCATTTTAAAGGCGATTATTATTTAGTTGTTGGAATTGCTTATGATAGTGAAACAAAAGAAGAAATGGTTATATATAGAAGATTATATGAAGATTGTAGCTTGTGGGTAAGAAAAAAGGATATGTTTTTATCTTTAGTTGATAGAAAAAAATATCCAAATGTTAAACAAAAATATCGCTTTGAATTACAAAATATAGAATCTAAATCCATTAATTTTAAGGGGGAATAATTTATGTTTTATTTATTTAATAACATTAAATATAAAAATATTTTAGATTTATATAATGAAGCTTTAATTAATGAAAAAAAACAAAGTGATTTTATAGCATCTATTACATCATTTGCTTTAGAAAATGGTTTAACAGGAAATTTATGGCATGATTATTTAATTTATATTTTAATTTTTAATGATAACCCTTATACAAGAGCAATTGAAAGAAATATAAATGCTAAAATAATTGATTTAGCTAAATTAGATTTATGTGAATTTTTTAGACTTTATAATGCTAAAGATGAATTTTTAAAGCCTATATTGAATTTTGAATTTGAAGGCAAAAAAACTATAGTTTCAGAATCAATTAATAAATTAAAAGAAAATATTAATGAAAAATATTCTTCTTTTGAAAAAACAATTTTTAATTTTTATGTAGAACGTGGATTAGCTTTTATGTCATTATATAAAGCATTTAGAGTATTAGATGGGAAATTAAGCCCTATTTATAATGTGCTAGATGTTTCTTTTGATGATTTAATAGGATATGATGAACAAAAAAGATTATTAAAAGAAAATACATTAAATTTTATTCATGGCAATAGTGCTAATAATGTTTTATTATATGGAGATTCTGGAACAGGGAAATCAACTTCTATTAAAGCTTTATTGAATGAATATTTTGATTATGGCTTAAGAATAATAGAAGTATATAAGCATCAAATGGAAGAAATATCTAAAATTATTCATACATTAGAATC
>CAJOQR010000058.1 GCA_905236965.1 uncultured Acholeplasmatales bacterium
TCATCTATATTAGAATCATCTATATTAGATTCTTCTTCATTTTCTATATTAGAATCTTCTTCAGGCTGATCTAATCCAGTTTCATCTAAAGAATTATTTTCATTTTCTTCTTGATCTAATGATTCTAAATTTTCTGATTCATCTATGGAATTATCATTTGCATTATCATCTAAATTAGATTCTTCTGATTCTTGATTTGAATCATTTGGTGTATCAGCTGCTTCATTATTTAAAGCATTTAGATTATCTTCATTATTTAAAAGATTTTCATTTTCTAAATTTTCTTGTTGAGGAGCATCTATTGGATTTCCATTCTCATCTACATACTCAACATTTTCATCTAAAACGCCATTTTTCAAATCTTTTAATCTAGCTCTTCTACCTCTTGCTAATTCTCTAGCACGAACAGATGTATGGCTTCCTGATTGCTTAGCAATTTCTTGTTTTTCTTTTGCTTCAGCAATTTTCTTATCCATAACTCTTTGCTTTTCAATTGCTTCATCTTGTAATGCTTTCTTTCTTGCTTCTTCTGCCTTTTTAGCTTCTTCTGCTTTTCTTGCTTCTTCTGCAGCCTTTTTGGCAAGTTCTTCTTGACGCAATCTTTCTTGTTCTTCAGCTGATGCTATCTTTTTAGTTATTTTTTCGATAAGCTTATCACAACGTTTTTCTTCTTTACCCATACGAAGAATATTCATTTGTTTTTGCTGCTTAACAATATTAACAACCATTTTTTGACGTCTAGCATATTCTAATTGTTCATATAAATCTTTTGATTCTAATTCATCATCATAAATACCAAAAGCTTTAGGATAAATTTGATCTAGCATTTCAAGCATTTGTCTATAAACAACCCTAACAGATTCATTATAAACATTTCCTGTTTGCTTCATACCTTCCATTGATGCTTCAAAAAATTCAGCTGTTTTTTCTAATAAAATTTGGTTCATAGTATAATCTTCCAATTTTTTATTATCAGCGCTTAAATTCATTTCAAGCTCAATGTTTTCATTCTTTTCAACTTTTGGAGCTTTAACTGTTTGTAAATTTTTAGAATAATAAATACCTTCAATATCTCTATTTTTAATAAAAGTAGTTAATGCCAAAGCCATGACTTCATTAACATCATTTTCAAATTTTTGACCAAATTTATAGCTTTTTTCTTGAATTTCAACATCATTTGAAATTCCGTCTACTCTATCTAAATAAAGCCATAATCCATAACATAATTTAAAATCTGGATTATGTAAAATGATATTTGTTTTCATTATAGGAGGAACAACATCACGTGCTTTTGCTAGAGCACGCATAAATTCAGTTCCTTTTAAACCTTGAATCATTTCTCTTACTCTTAACAATCTTTCATATTGAGCTTTAGTAGCTTCAATATTAGTTGTTAAATCGCTTTTAATTGAAATATCTAGATTTACAGTAACTTTTTGTCCAGACATAAGAAATTCGTTTGTAACGTTTAAACGATCAGTTGCGAAAGATTCTAAAGAAACTTTCATAACTTCATAACGTCTCTCTAAAAACATTTCACATCTTCTAACTAAAGATTTAATAAATCTATTTTCATAAATAGCTAATTCCTCTTCAGCATATGTTGTTAAAACTTTAGAGGGGATAACATCCCCTTGTTTTGTAATTTCTTTTATTAATTGTGTATGGCTGGATAAGTGCCTAACAGTTTCAGAATTAACCTTTTTTGCCTTTTCTACAGCTACTACTTCTTCATCATATCTGATTGTTTTCTTAGGATTACGCATAATCTTAAGCATAGCTGGATAAACAGATTCAATAACATCCAAAAAGCTCATATCAAAGTTTCTTAATTCAGCTTGGGTTTTATTATAAACTGTTTTTTGTCCACCTTTTACTCTTTTATATAGATATGATCCATAAGAATCATTTTGAGTCTTTTCATCTAGTGTAGCATATATATTTTCATAATAGGCGGTTAATGCATCATTATCATTTTTTTGTTTTGCCATATTAATCACCCACTATACTATGCAGTTTTCTTTAAATCAGCAATAAATTCCTTTGATACTTTAAATTGATCTTTACCAAATAATCTATCTAACAATAAAATTAATTCATCTAATTCTTTCTTTAAGAAAGTTAAATTCAATTGTTCAAATTTTCTTAAAATCTTAAATGTTAACATATAATCAAGACCATCAAATTCGCTAAATCCACAACCCATATAAACAGGAACAAACAATCTAATTTGTTTCATAATACGGTTACCAAATGCGATTTTAAATTTTTCTTGAATAAATTCATCTAATTGAGAGAATCCTTGACTTGCCATTTCACTTAATTGGAAGCCAGATTGAGTACGTTTGAATAAATCATCTAAATATTCAAATGTCATTGATACTGGTTCTGTGAATTGAGCATCAATATAATCAGCCTTTTTATTAATAGCAATCGCAACAGCACGGTCATAAACCTTATCAGTAATTGTAAATGTTGAGTCATCTTTATTAGCTGTTCCAATAAACCATAAATTTTGAGGAATTAAAATTTTACCATTAATTAAATTCTTAGGGTCATGCTCATCTGAAACTGGTACAATATCGATTTTCCATTCATTTACATCTGGCATTTCCATTACTGATAAGAATTCAGCAAAATAATATTCGATACGTGCCAAGTTCATTTCGTCTAATACAATTAAATTAATTGTATCAGAATATGATGCAGCATAAACACTCTTTAAGAAATCTGTTTCATTAAATCTTTTTGTAAATTCGTTTAAATAACCTAAAAGCTCAGCTCTATCTCTCCATGATGGTTGAACAGAAATAATAGATGTATCATTTTGGAAAAATTTACCCATCGCATAAGGAAGAGATGTTTTACCAGTACCTGAAATACCTTCTAGGATTAATACTTTAGATGTAGCTAAACCAGCAAACCATCTAGCAATAATTTCTCTTGTATAAAATAATTTTAATTGAGAAGCACTAAATGCAATAAATCTATCTACTAAACCAGGTAAATCTAACATATCTGATTGATTCATAACTGTAATTCTAGGATTTTCTTCTGCTTCTTTATCAACACGAATAAGCTTAGAAAATCTTGATTCAGATTCTTTTTTCTTTTTACCTGTTGTACCTTCATAATCAACAACGCCTGATGTACCAGCACCAATTTGAGATACTCTCATTGCTAAAATCTTATTTTTTTCATCAATAAGCTCTACAACCTTTTGATTTAATAAAGATACCTCTTCAACTAATGCATCCTTATCAATTTCCCTTTTAACAAATCTAATATATCTTCTTAAAAATTGGAAAACTAATACAATAAGTAAAGCTATAAATCCAACATTTATTATTAAAACTAAAATAAATGCAATATAATCTAAAGCATTCCATGTAGCATTATAATTTGCAAATAAAGTTAAATAACCATTATTTGCCCAATCTCCGTAAAAGATTGCGCCAACGATTTCTACCCAAAACAAGTAAAATCTATGACAAATGTTATCCCATAAATCCCCTAAAAATTCTATATAAAATTGTGAAAATCCATTCATATAGCTTCACTCTCTTTTCTTAAATATATTTATTATTTTGATTCATTATCATCCTGATATTCAATATTTTCTTCTTCTTTTTCTTTAGCATTTAATTCAGCTAATATTTGAGCACGCATTTCTTCTTTCATATCAGAAATCATTTTTTCTCTATCGCTTTCTAAAGATGCTTTTTGTTTTTCACCAGTTAAAGAAACAATGTTTCTAATTACAAAAAATAATTCAACTAATAAAGCAATTATAACAGGAAGAACAAAAAACCAAAACCAATTATTTTTAATATTATCAAGTGTATTACCAGCACCATAAGAAACACCAGTTACGACACCTTTTATACTACCACTATTTTCAACAGTAAATGTTTTAACATCACCTTGCTGTTGTAAATAATAATTTTCAGTTATTCTACTTGAATCCTCTGGATTAAATACACCAGATATTGATGCAGATAAATCACCTTGAACGCTTAATGATCTCATAATACCTTCAGAATCATATTCAATAAAAACAATTCTATGTGAATTTAAATTTTCAATGTCATCATCATAAAATGTTATTACATCTCCAACTTTTAATTTTCTTACATCTTTTTCATTTTTAATAACATCAACATATAATAAATCGCCTTTTGCAAATTCCCCAACAGTATAACTATTATATTCATCTGGCAATGTTCCTGATCTAGTCATTGAGTTAGATTGAACTGATAAAAAGCCATGACCGAATATATTAGGAAAGCCACCATTTGAAGAACCAGCGTTAATATTCATTATAGAAAAAAGTAATAAAAACAAAATAATGGCATAAAATAAAACATTTCCTGCAATTTTTAATCCAAAAATTGTTTTCTCTTTTGGAGTTTTCTTAATTTTTTCTTTTTCGATATTATCTTCAACAATTTTGTTTTCTTCCATATTTTCAACCCTTTCTAATATTTTATTAAAATAGGTAATTGATTTTCATTATTATATTATTATTCATTTTATTTTATCATATAAAACAATAAAAATAAATATTTTTATCTTTTATAAAAATTCTATCATAAACAATAATTACCTTAAATAAGGCTACATCATAGTGATATAGACTTATTTAAGGTAGAAAGCATGTGCTTTCAATCCTTAAAATAAAAGCCAAGATAAACTTGGCTATTTTATCTTATTATGAATTCATATCAGTACTTAAAGATATAGAAAGTGTTGTTGGTTTAAAATCAATTAAATTTAAACAATCAGAATCATATCCTTCATACCAAAAATAAATTGATACTTTCATTTTAGTTTGAATGCCATTTTGAATTCCTAAATAATTTGTTCCTGATATAGCTGTAGGTGAATTCCATATTTTGTTATTTGCCTCAACCATTTCTAAATCAGTTGAATTAGCATATCTTTCATATGCACCTAAATATCCTATTCTCTCTGATGTTGAAATAACACCATCATCGTTAGAATCAACATTTAAATTATCAAGTTTTACATTACAATTGTAAGTGCTATTAATTTCTCTTAATGCTAAATTATATTCTTCCGGAAGAATACCACCTAAATCATAAACTCCATTATTTACACTAGGTATTTGCTTGCCACCTTGATAAATTATAGTATTCATAGGCAATTCATTTCCTAAATATGAAGAATTAATTGGAATTGGTTCATAAATTTGAAAGGCTAATCTTGATGAATTTTTAGTATTAATAGTAATATCTCTATAATCAACACCATTTAAACAAGCATAATCACTATCTGATGGAATAGTAGAAAATGGATTAGGATTGATTAAATTTCCTCTACTATTAACGCCAGTTATTGCTGAATCAATATTTTCAAAAAATACATTTGCGTTTATATTTAAAGAATTTAATTCTTCTGGAGATAAAACAGAAATACCATCTAGTGTATCAATAGCAAGGTAAATATCAAATTTAAATAAATTTGAACACTTTTTTAAAAAAGGCTTACTATTTTTTAAATTATCCATTGAATAAAATTCAGTCAAATCTTTATCAGTTGTTACAGGTTCCATAACAGCATATGTATAGAAAAAAGCATCTAAACCTTCATCTAATACATTATCTATAACATCTTGTGAAAAACCCATATTTTTTAAAATTTGACGTTTTACGCTATTTGAATTTATAGAATCATCAAATTGATTTCCATCACTAGAAATTTTTAAAACATATTCAGCATCAATATCTACGACTTTCAAATTTAAATCAAAACTTCCTAAATTAGCGGTAGTAAACATACCAACCCATGCAAATGTTGTTGCAACACAAGTTATTAATATAAACAAAGTTGTAAATATTGACATATAAATCTTTCTTGCATAACGCACGAGTTGGTACACCACCTTTCATTACAATTTAATAAAATTAATTAAAATTTATTAAGCTGCTGTACAGAATCCTGTATTTGTAGTATCTTTTTGTACATCGAATGATAATTCGAATTCTTGGAAACGACAAATATCATAACAATATTCATCCCAACCATCTAACCATAAAGTAAATCTAACTTCAACATAACCACTATCAGCAGGAATTGTTGCTAACTTAATTGCAGTTCCTGTTTTTGCAGCTGCAATTTCACTATCATATGATGCAGGTTTAGCAATACTTGTATCTAATACAGTATTATAATAACCAACAGCATTTGCTGATGTAATATTTTGATCTGCTTGAGAAGCCCATGCAGCTAAAGAATATGTGCTAGTTGTTGCAGTTGATCCTAATGTAGAAGCATCTGACATTGGTGTTTCTACAATTGTTAATTTCATAGCTTTTGCTAAATCAGCAAAATATGCTCCTGCACCACTAATACCTGTACCATCGCCATATGCTAAAGCATATAATGTTTCAGCATCTGATGATAAAGTTGTAGTAAAATTAAAATCTTTGAAATATAAATCTACTGCAGTACCAGCTGTACCTGTACGGAATCTATAAACCCATTCATAAATATTATTTGCTGAATAATTGCCATAAGTTACTGATGCACCTTCAGCACCATTTAATGGAAGATATTTGTTAGTTGCTCCTGTTCCATCAACATATGATACAGGTGTTAATACTTTATCAGTTGTTCCAGTAAGAACTGGAGTAGCCTTATTTGTATATGAACCAACTGTACTTACTGCATAATTATTTGCTGAATCATAAAGTTGTGCAGCAGCAATATAGAATGATGAAGTATCAGCTTCTGTTGAAGTTACACCTGATACATTACCAGTTGTTACTGATGTGTTTGATGTGTACCATGCAAAAGTTGAAGTTGTTAATGTAAGAGCTGTAGCGCCTAATGCGAAACCAGCTGATAATAATTTTCTTCTTAATTTCATAATTATTATTTCTCCTTTATTTTAAATAATATATAACAAATTGAATTAAAATCCATCACTTTTAAATCAATAATGTTATCTAAATTGGTTTTGGATTAGAATTTATCTGATCCAAATGATAAATTAACTCTTATAGCTGATGATATTCCTTCAAAACAATCAGCATCCCAGCCTTCTAACCAGAATCTAAAAGTTAATTTATGTGATTCTTCTCCTGAATTAACTGTTGTTATATAATGTCTTTTACCATAATATGGATTTGTTATATCATTATTTTCAGCAGTTGTTACAAGATGTCGAATAACATTGAAATTTAATAAATCTCCATAATCTAGTGGAACTTGTGGAGAATAGCTTCGCAAATTATTATAATATGTATATTGGGCATTTATATTACAATCATAGAGGTTATGCTCTAGCGAATCAATTAAGATTCCATTATTAGCACAATATGTATCATAATTTGTTGCGTAACTACCTAAATCATAATATTGGTCATCTGATATTTCATATACTTGGTTTTTACAAATGTATTCTGGATATTCTTTATAATTTTCATCATTTTCATTTCCAATTGAAAATCTTATTGCATTTGCTGTATAAACATCAATTGTTTCTCCAAGATTATAATTTTTAGTTGTTCTATCTTCAAAATTAAGTGGAATTGAAGATAATGTTGAGTTATCAATAGCTGTCATATCTGCTTTAAGCTCTATAGAATTTATTTCTTTAGATTTAATTGATGTTTTTAATGCAGCTTCACCTGTCATATCATCATTTAAATCTTCACCTAAAACATATATTCCATAGCTTTGATTATCCTCTTTTTTTCCTAGACCTTTAAAGTAGATACTAAATTCAACATATTGACCACTAGATGGTTGAATTGTATTACCAGAATAATTTCTAAAACTGAATTCACCTGATGCATTTTCATATGGTGTTACAGGTAATAATTCTATTTTAGATATGATTTCATGTATTGTTTCTTCTGGTGTTAAAGACCCATTTGAAATGATTTTGCCATCTTCATCATAAGTCGTTCCATAATAAATTTCTTCATCAACAATATTATAATTTGAATCATAACCCATTAATATTGCTTGAAGCATTTGTTTATTAGTTAATGAATTATAATAATGCTCATCATCTATTGAGATTTGATAACCTTCTCCACCTTGGACTGTAAATTCAAAACCTGAAACAGATGCATTTGAATTTATTTTAAACCAAGCAAATGTCGAAGCTGTAATACCAAATAGGAAAACCATAATTAAAGCTACAGCTATTGTTATTTTCCTTCTCGTTGTACCTACCTCCTTTTCTAAGAAAATTATATAGATATACTTCCATTAAAGTAAATTATTCTTCTTCTACAATTTCAAAGCCAAGCTTAACTGATATTGCTTTATTGTTTATTCCAACAAAATAATCAGCATCCCAGCCCTCTAACCATATCATAACAGTCATTTTAACAACATTATATGATCCGTTAGTATATTTAAATTGTGCAAGTGTCTCATCATTTATAATACTATCTCCACTAGCATTTTCTTTATTAGTTAATGTATTTAATTGACCATTATCTATAACGCCATTTGTAAATGGTGCAAGTGGATTTAAATTATTATAATATGTATACATTGCATTTTTTTGAGGATTAAATAAATTTGAATCCCTTCCTGATACATCATGTATACCTTCTACTGCATAAGATCCTAACCCTTCATTTGGTTCAAATATTTTTAAATTATCATTAATATTTGAATATGAAGTATCATTTGCACTTGATATAACATTAACTCCTAATCTAAATGCATCTTTAGGATTAACTATAATTTTATCTCCTTTTTTATATGATGCATCAATAGTTTCTAAACTATTGAATAATTCAACTTCCTGAGATTCACCTTCAATAACAGTTCTATCAGAAAATTTTAATTTATAATTAGGATGATAATCACCATTTTGTGCTACACTAAGCCATAAATCAAAGAAAATATAATCATCATATGATGCCATTTCATAATTATGAATTCCAACTCTATCATTTTCATTTAAAATATTGTCTATAGTTGCATTTTCTCTTGCAGATGATATCGCAAGAGCATCAGATGGTTTATTAATATCAAGCCAAGTAACATCATCTTTAATAAATGTTAATCTCTTATCAGTAATAGTATTTTCATTATATTGATATGTGTAATCTTCAGTATATAAACCAGCTTTTAAATCTTCATTAGCATTTGATCTTCCACCTAATGTTACACCTTGTAATTTAATATCTTTTAAAGATGTTGCTGTTTTATTAGCTAAAATTGCTTTTTTTATAATTGAATAATCAATATCTTGAAAAAATACTTTTCCATCTGTTGAAATCAATAATCCTTCTTGATCAACAATATCAATACTGAAATCTGAAATTGATGCTTCTGTGCTTAAAGTTACGAATGCATATGTAGTGGTTACTAAAGATATAAGAGTAAATGCCATCATAAATCCGGATGCAATTAATCTTTTAATAGATTTTTTGTTTCCCATTATTATCTCTCCTCTACATAAAAATTCAAAAACATTTTCAATTTATTATTTTTCATGCCAACGATATAATCTGCATCATATCCTTCAAGCCAAACTTTAATATTAAATTTTAATGTTGTATAAGCTGTATTAGAAGAATTAGGGTTTATTTCACCTAATGAAACGTCATCTTTTAAATTATCTTTATATACATTATTAACATAATCAAATTCATCATCTAATGGGTCTAACCTAGCCTCATTTAAATTGTTAAAATATGTTAACATAGCATTTTTATTTGGATCATATTTATAATAATTTGCATCAGTTGTATCTATATATCGCTTTAAAGCATAAGAGCCTAAGCCTTCATATGGTTCAAAAATATATTTTTTAATATCTTCTTCACCATTTTGTTCTAATCTTGTAATACCTAATCTCATTGCATCTTTACAATTAACTACAATTTCATCATTTGGTGAATATGATCTTATGCTTGTATTTAAATAATTATAAAGATTAACATAAGAATCTTCGCCTTCTATATAAGATGCTTTAATAGGATTTCCAGCTTCATTTTCTTTTCTAACATATTCATCATTTACAAATTTTAAATCATAAGTTTTAGAAACTGTTTTTGATGAATCGACTCTAAACCAAAGATCAAATGATAAATATGAATAAGTTTCAGTCTCATCAACCTCATGCAATTCATAATATTTTGATTCTAATATATTTCCTTCATTATCAACATCATTTGCAATATGTTCTTTATCAATACAATTGAATGTATTTAAATCTGATGTTGTAATAGGTTCTAAAGATATTTTATTCCATTCATTATTAATAAATGAATTATTATTTAATGCTTGGTCATTATAAGATAATGAATTTTTCTTCGCAACAATTGCTCTTTTAATCATATCAGATGGAATAGAAGTTCTATATGATAATCCATCAACTGAAATTAATAAACTATCAGTATTTCCTATTTCTAATTCTATTTCATCAAAACTTGCATTTCTATTTGTTGCAAACCAGGCGAATGTTGAAGTTGTTAAAGTTATTAAAGTAACACAAAGCATAAAAATACTAAGTATTAATCTATTTTTTAATCTAATTTTCATACATCCACCTCTTTTCTAATAAAATTTAAAAATTAATTTCTTTATGCAACACTACACTTTAATGAAAATTTAATAGTTCCATTAAATATAACTTCAGTACATTCAGGATCTTGACCTTCTAACCAAAAAATAACTGAATATTTAATATATGTAGGATTTTCTGGGTCAGTTGTTGGTAATACAGTTACTCTTTCTTCATAAACAGTATTATCAGATAAAAATGAAACAGGAGTAACAGGATAAAATTTATATTCTGTATCAATTGAATCTACTTTTTGATATATATTTATATCTTCTGAATCATCATTATAAGACATTACTCTAACAGCATTGTCAACGCCATTTGATATATTTGATACACTCATTTCTAAATTTATAGATACAGCATTTGTACCTGTATTTACAATTAAGAATGTATAAATATATGCTGTTGAATCATCTATAGTATTTCCTAATTTCTCTGTTAATTTTTTTAGGCCAATATTTTGTTCTTCTTCTGTATCGCCTTCTAAAAACCAACGAGGAGTTGTATTAGTCATACCTTCAATACCATTTGCTACTAATTTATTAGTATAAACTCTATCTTCATAGCTATCTGTAATAGCAATTGATTTAGATGCATCACCTGATTCAACCTTAACAACGAAATTACCAGATTGATTACCTAATAACATAATTAAGATTATTAAAACAGATGTAATAAGTAGAGCAACAGTCATGATCCACTTAAATGATTTTGTTTTAAATAATGATATGAATTTTTTCATTTGATGGACCCCCTGTCTTGAAAAATAAAAAAATTGCCACTAAGTTTTTAATTTAATGACAACTGGCTACCAAATTTTTAGGCCCTCTAGCTTTGCGTCCTTAAGTTTCCCTAAGTTTGCCTTTAACATTTAAAGGTGGCAACTGGCTATCCTATTAGGACCCTCTAGCTTTGCGTCACAGAATTGCTTCTGCTTTGCTTTTCTCTATTAAAATGAATTTGGCAACTGGCTGTCCCATTAGGACCCTTTAGCTTTGCGTCACAGAATTGCTTCTGCTTTGCTATTTACAACGTCATTATAGTTATTTTTTAAATTATTGTCAATTA
Organism: uncultured Acholeplasmatales bacterium; assembly: GCA_905236965.1. Taxonomy (GTDB): domain Bacteria; phylum Bacillota_I; class Bacilli_A; order Acholeplasmatales; family Anaeroplasmataceae; genus Anaeroplasma. Next base: position 11,633 of record CAJOQR010000058.1, read on the forward strand.
AATTATTTTTTTAAAAATATTCAAATTATATTTTTTTCCCACACACATACAAATTATGGGAAATATTCCACATTTTTATTAAAAAATGCGAATTTTATAAATACCAACCAAGGCCTGTTTTAAGCAGGCCTTAATTAATTTTTTATTTTAAAATTTATTCATTATTTTCTATAGAATCATCATTTTCTTCTTCTGATGATGCTTGATTTTTAGATTCAGAAACAATTCTAGATAAGAAATCATCAGCTGATTCTTCTTCTGATTCTAACGCTTCAGCTTCTTTAACTTTTTCAACTAAAGCTTCACTATCTTCTATAGCAGATACTTCATCAAGTAATATTCTATATTGCTTCTTTTCTATATATTCTTCAAATGCATCAAAGCCCATTGGTTTAGCAAAATAGAAACCTTGTCCATAGAATACTGATTGATCTTTTACATATTTAGCTATCTCAGCAGTTTCAATACCTTCTGAAATAATAGTTCTATTATTATCTTGAGCAAACTTAACTAATATTTGTAACAATTTTTCTTTCATATAATTGTTTTCAATATCCTTTAAGAAGCCTCTACCAAGCTTAATAACATCAATTGGAGATTTTTGAATAGCTTGTACAGATTGACCATCTAATTCAAAGCCATCGACTGCAATCTTAAATCCATAATCCTTTAATTTATAAATATTAGTTTTGATAACAGCAATTTTTTCCATCATCATGAAATCAGAAATTTCAAGCATATATTGTTCAGGTCTTGCATTATTCTTATTCATCAAATCAATAAATTTATTAGCAAGATTTGGATCTAGCAATTGCTTAGTAGATAAGTTAAGTGATAATCTTAATGGAATTGTTGGGAATTTTTCTAACAATGCATTATGAGTACGTATCATAGTTTCAATACCCCATTCACCAACCCATTTGATATCTCCTGTTTGCTCTAAAACTTTTAAGAATGTTGCTGGAGATTGAACACCTTTTGTAGGGTGATTCCAACGCATTAAGGCTTCAGCACCATTTAATGTTTTATCAGCTAAATTAACAATTGGTTGATAATACAATACGAATTCTCTATTTTGGATAGCAGATTTAACTTCTTTAAAGTACATCATATTGTCTGTTTCTTCTTCTTTAATAGAAGAATAGAAATTAGTAAATTTATTACCACCATCACGTTTAGAAACATATGTTGTTAATTGTAAATTAGAATATAATTCATCAAAAGTTTGTCCTGCTTGTGGATAAGATACAATACCAATTGATGCTGTTATAGCAACAGATTCACCAACTAAAACCTGATATGGATTAGAAATAATATTATTTATCGCATCAGCAAGCTTTTCTATTCTATCCCTATTATCTTCATCTCTTAAAAAAACTAAAAATTCATCATTTTCAAATCTTGTTAAAGATGCTCTATAAGGTAAAATTCTTAAAATTCTTGTTGCCATTTCTTTTAATATTTGGTCACATGTATCTACACCAAATACTTCATTTAAATCAGCAAATCCATCAATATCAATATACATTAAAGTTAAAGCACCAAATCTATCAACCTTTTTAATATATTGACCAATTGATGTAATCATTTGGTTTCTAGTTATAGCATTTTCAACTATTATTTCATGCTCTTCTCTTTCAATCCTTAAATTTCTTTTAATTAAGAAAAAGAATAAAACACTTAAGCCAATAATAATTATTAAAAACACAAATGTAAGTAAGATGGCAGCGCCATCATCAATAGCTAAAATATTCATCTCATCTTACCTCCTCTTAGTATTATACTTTTCTAATAAATTCAATGCTTCTTCATATGGAACAGCTTTAGAAATCAAGAATCCTTGAATTAATCTAGCACCATATTTTTTAACCATATCTGACTGTTCTTGAGTTTCAACGCCTTCACAAATAATATCCATATTAAGTGAATTACCTAAATCACATATAGTTTTAACAATACTTGCATGAACCTTATTATTTGTAATAAATTTAGTAAATTCTTTATCAATCTTAATTGTATCAACAGGTAAATCTTTTAAATATAGCATAGATGAATAACCAGTACAGAAATCATCTAAGTGAATAGAAAATCCTTCATCTTTAAGCATTTTTAATTTTTCAGATACCAATTGGAAATTTCCCATCAAGAATGTTTCTGTAATTTCAATTGCAATTGAACCAGGTTTTAATTTTAATGCTTTAAATTCATCAATTATTTGTTGAACAAAACCAACCTGCAATAATTGAATAGGAGATACATTTATAGATATATGAACATTATATTTTTCTAATTGCTTAGCAAGTCTAAATGATTCTTTAATAACATATTTACCAATATCTAATATATAACCTCTTTGTTCTGCAAGCTCGATAAATGCTTGAGGAGATTGATCAAAATATTTAGGGTTTGTCCATCTAATTAAAGCTTCAAATCCATCAATACGATTTTGAACAATATCGTATTGAGGCTGTAAAAACATTCTAAATTCATCCTTTTGAAGACCATTAACTAAATCTCTTTCCATTGTATCTGTAGCTTCAATCAAGCCATCCATTGCAGGTTCATATACAATAAATTCTTTTGTAGAAAAATCAGCAATATTTCTAAATGCTAAATCAAGCTTTTGCTTTATTTCATCAATTGTTACTTCATCATTATCAACCTTCAAATTATAAACAACAACTTTTACTTTTACATAAATTTGATTGTTTCTAATTTGAATAGGCTTTCTTAAAATAGATAATGAACTTTGAATTTTTGATTCAACTTCACTTAAATCAGTATTAGGACAAGTTAATATAAATTTATCATCATTAATATGATATATTCTCATTCCATCAAATTCTTCTTTTAAAATATTAACAAATTCATTCAATAAAATATTAAAACTTGTTCTACCAAATACCGCAACAATCTCTTCATGCTTACAGATATTGTATTGAACAAATGCTAATTTATCTAAGCCAGCATTCCTTTTTAATGAAACAAAATCATTTACCAATGAGAAATTATTATCAATATTTGTAATTTCATTTCTACCATTCATTAAATATAAATATTTTCTTCTATTGTAATCTTCAGTTTCTTCACTACCCATCAAATAATAGCTAGATAAAATATGAATAGGTGTTAACTGAAAATACATTGTTTCACCATTATCTAAATTTAAAGAGCATTCAAATGGTTTATTCTGCTTAATAGTAGTTAAAATTTGTTCACCAGATTCAACATCATAAAATCCAGAAACATCTTCTAAATGCTTAATGCCATATATTTGTTTAAATGTTTTATTAGTAAATATAACTTTACCATTTAAATCAATTCTTATAACTATCGCTTTAGTTGCTTCTAATGTATGTCTATCTACTCTTAATAATTTTGATGCTTTTTTACAACCTAAAATTAAAATTACAAGCATTGCTATAACAATTATCATACCAATTAAGAAGAATATTCCTAATTGACCTGTAACCCAATCAATTGATAAATAAGCATCATCAATTGAAATAAAAGTTGTTAAATATACATCAAAAAAGTTAGTTGTTGTAATAACATATTGTCCTGAATCAAAACTCCATACGATTGATCTTTCTTTATTTGTTAAATCTGATACTTCAATATTAGATCCAAATAAAGAATTAACTAAAGAACCTGATGTTTTTGAATCAGCTGTATATTCATATACAACACCTTCATTATTGAAGATTAATGTATCAAATAAATAATCTTCTTTAAATGATTGATATGTTAAATTTATAATAGTTTTTAAAGGTATACAACCAACCTCATATGCATTTGAATCATTTCTTCTTAAGAAAAAGAAATAATAATTTGTATTAGTTTCAGTTGTACCTGATCTAAAATCTTTATAACGTTGTAATAATATCTTTCTTTGTCCTTCTTCAATTTTATTAAATTTTGATGAAGGAGCAGTAACAGATACAGCTCTAATTAATGAATATGTTGTATCTATAAAATATTTACCATTAACATATTGATAATATGTACCACTCTCAAATTCTTCTTGAGTAATATTATTATTAGCTTGTTTAGCATTTATTAAATAATAAACAGCTGATGCATCATATGTACTTGATAAAATATATTCATCATTTTCTAAAGTATATAAATTAATTCCATCGTCTAATGCAGTATTATATTGAGCCTCATCAGCAACAGTAGTTTCAGTTGCTGTAATTGTATAATATGTTTCAGAGCCTAATTGTTGGAAAGAATCATAATATGAGTTAACTTGAGCAGTAGCTAAAATTGAAGACATATTAGATGCCTCTTGACCCAATTCAGCCATAGAGTTTCTAACTCTTGATTGAACCATAGTATTATAACAAACAAAAGCTATAGCTGCATAAGAAACTATTAATATTAAACATGACATTATATACCATCTTAAGTCTTTTAATCTCATATTTAAACCTCTCTTACCAATTTTTAATAATTGCAATATTAAAAAAAGACCTTCAAAGACAACTGGCTGCCATTTAAAAGGCCCTTTAGCTTTGCGTCGCCATATTTCTATGGGTTTGCCATTTACTTTTTATATTTGCTTTTTTAATATTTATATTATAAAAAAATAAACGCAAAGTGTCAAGTTTTATACAATTTGACAACATAAAAATTAAATAAAATATATAAATTTATTAAAATAAATTTTAATACTTTATCTTTTTCCTTTAAATATTAGGATATTTTTTAGACATATTATCAACAAAATCATAAATATTAATTAAAACATTAAAATCAGGATAATGCCTTTTCATATTAAAAATAGCCTTATTGTAACTATTTTCATATTCTTCTTTTGTGGCAGCATCCAAAATATTTTTATACCTTTTTATAACTTTATAAGCAGCTAGCTTATAATCTTCTCTTGATGAATTTAATTCTTCTATCATCATATAATTAGAATTTACCAAATTGCTAATAGAAATTAAAGAATTAAAAATTAAGCGTTTCTTAAATTCATCATATTCTTTTTCCTTCAAAAAATTTGATATTTCTTCAAAACAACTTGAATAATATTCAAAATTTCTAATTTCAAATATTATAGGATTTTTCTCTCTAACCTGAGATTTTTTGTTATTTCTCCATCTATATGTACGTACATTTAAAGTAATAAGATTTCTTGATTTAGCATAAAAACATCTTGTAAAATATGTATCTTCTAATTGCCTTAAATTAGGAGAAAATTTTAATCCAATTTCATTTAAAAAATTTCTATTACAATATAATCCATGAACATAAACTCCTCTATTTTCAGTTTTTTGCTCATCCTCATATATATAATTAAAAACGGGTACTTCTTCTATAACTGTTGTAATGATACCATCAGGCTTTTTTTCTTTTAAGAAAGCAATTACTTTTGATAAACAATAATCATCTTTATCATAAAAAATATCATCTTGGTCAAACATTGTAATATATTCTGCTTTTGAATGATCTATTCCATTTTGTCTAGTTAATCCTTGACCAACATTTTTTTCATTAATTAAATATTCTATATTTAAATTAGCATATCTTTTAAATTTATATGGTTTAATTTTATGTAAGGATGCATCATTTACAATGATTACACCTATTTCAGAAAAATTAACATCTTTTTGTTTTGCTAAAGAATCTAAAAAATCAAAAATAAATTCTTCTCCTTCATATTCTGGAACAATAATATCTAAAAAATGTGGATTTGATTTATCATATTCTAATTTTTTATTAGCCATTAAAGATAAAAAATCCTCAAAAGAAATAATTGTTCTAATATTTATATTAGTTCTTCTTTGCTTTTCAAATTCTATTCCAAATAAATTACTTTTAAATTTATCATCATATGAATCAAAAACATCTTTATAATCTAGATAAATTGCATAAATTATTTCTTCATATTTACGTTTTTTATCTATTAATGTTGGAATATTAAAATCTTGTGATTCTACAATTATAAATAATGAAAATAAAACATTAAAGATATATGTTTTATAATATTCATTTTCTTTTTTTTGAAGCATTTCAAATGTATCTATTACTGATTCATAATATTCATCTATATTTTCTACATTTATTGGTAAATGATTTTTATCATATAAAGCAGCCTTAAAACCACCTAAATAAGATGTTAAATTAGTTGCTACAGATTTAGTATTAAAAAGTGCATTTCTATAAAAATTTTCTAGTGCATAAATATCTAATTTTTCATTAAATTTAATATTATTTTCATTCAAATAATCTAATTTAAAATAATGAGCATGTGGTGTTTCTACAAATGTATAATTAACAATTCCTATTGCAGGTTTACCATCAAGTGCTAAATAGCTTTCAGCTAAATTAGACCTTAATACATTAGGTTTATTCTCATTTAAAAAATCTAATATTTGCTTAAAACCTGCAGTATCAAAAAAATCACCTGCATCTATAAAAGTGATATATTCACATTTACAATTATTGATTGCTTCTTGATAAGAAGAGCCAAATTTCTTTTTTGATTGAATTATTTTTGATTCAAATTTAAATCTTCTTAATAAATCTTTTTTTATATTAATATCATTTGCTAAAATAATAACACTAATATTTTTATCTTGCTTTACTTTATCAATTGAATCAAGTGTTAATTCTAAATTTTTATGATCTTTTGTAACCGAAATAATGATATTTAATAATTTCATAGAATCATACATCCTTTGTTTATTTTATTATAATTTAACAAAATTTTATAACAAAAACAATGTGTTTTAAAAAAATACAAAAAATTATTATATTTTACTTTTTTTCATTTAATTGTTATAATAAATATACATTTATTATCATTTACAAAAGTAGGGAGTGAATAATTATGAAAAATAGGAAGCTATTTATACCTATATTTTTTAGTTTATTTATACTTTTATTGGTATCATGTGGAGGAAATAAAAAAAGAGCAATCCTTGAGCCAGAAACAGATGATACTATATATTATTACACTGGTAGTGAAATAACATATGAAGTATTAAATAGCGACTTTTATATGGTCTCTAATAATAAACAGACAAATGCTGGTTCTTATGAAGTAATAATAAGTTTAAAAGATAAAACAAATTATTACTGGCAATCAACATTAAATTCTGATGATTTAATTTATAATTTCGTTATTAATAAAAAGATTGTTGAAAAACCTATTATCACTACAACAACTTTTGATTATACAGGAGATGAAATTACATTAGAAATACCAGAATCTAATTTTTATACTGTTTATAATAATAAAGCTACAGAAGCAGGCTCTTATGAGGCTATAGTAGCTTTAAAAGATAAATCTAATTTTATATGGAATGATAATACAACAAATGATTTAACATATAATTTTATAATTGAAGGAGAAAAAATAGATATTAATTCTGCTGATATTACCAATATTGATGAATCATATTTATATACTGGTAGCGAAATAAAACCAAATCCTTTAATTAAAATTAATGATAATACTTTAACTATAAATCAAGATTATCAATTAAATTATGAAAACAATATTAATGTTGGACTAGCAACAATAACTATTAAAGGTATTGGAAAATATTGTGGTACAAAAACAATAAATTATAATATTTTAAAAGCTATTCCTATAGTTGTTGCGCCTAGAGCTAAAACATTAATATATAATGGTGAAGAACAAATCTTAATTGATGAAGCTACAACTTCTGGTGGTACTTTAGAGTATTCTTTAGATAATTTAAATTATTCAACTGATTTACCTAAAGCTTCTAATGCAGGTACATACACTGTTTATTATAAGGTTGTTGGTAATGAATATTATCAAGATGTTTTAGAAAATTCAATTGAAGTAACAATTGAAAAAGCAACACCAACAGTTACACCACCTACACCAATTGAAAATATATTATATGATGGTAATGAGCACGTTTTAATTAATGCTGGTATTACAAATGTTGGTGTAATAAAATATTCTCTTGATGGTATTAATTATTCTATAGATTTACCAAAAGGAACTGATATTGGAGAATATATAATTTATTATTTAGTTGAATCAAATAATTCAAATTATAATGATTTTGAAGTTCAATCTATAATAGCAAAAATAACAAATAAATTATTACCAATAGTTACACCACCTACTGCAATTGAAAATTTAGTTTATGATGGCGAAGAACACGTTTTAATTAATGCTGGTACTACTTCTGGTGGTACTTTAGAGTATTCTTTAGATAATTTAAATTATTCAACTGATTTACCTAAA
>CAJOQR010000059.1 GCA_905236965.1 uncultured Acholeplasmatales bacterium
GCTTCTTTAAAATCATCAGTTTTAGTATAAAAATCATGCCACATTCCTTTATAAACATAAAGCTTTGCAAAAGTGTTTGTTGCACTACATTTTTCTTCTAAAGATAAGCTATCTGATAAAACCATTTCATCTGAACCAGTAATTATTAAAATAGGAGATAAATCATTAAAAGTACCATTTATAGGAGATGCATATTCATTATTTATAAATTCTTCATCAGCATATAAATTTGGAATTATAGATTCAGGCTTAGAATATAATGATCCAAAAACTGTATCAACGATTCTATTTTTTAAATATGATTGACCAGAACAACTTAAATCTAACCAAGGAGATGCTAAAATAAAGCATCTTGGCTTTAATAATTCTTTTTCTCTTATATGAAAAGCTAGTGCTAAAGCAAGTCCACCACCAGCACTATGGCCTGCAACAATTATATTATTATTTTCATATTTTGTTAATAAATATTCATATCCTTCACTAACATCTTCTATAGCATGAGGAAATTTTAAATTTACAGTATAATCTATTAATAAAACATCACAATTGTTATTATATTTTGAATACAAATATGCACTTTTAAAATTAGTTGCTCTAAGTGGTAATACATAACCTCCACCATGAATAACATATACAATTTCATTATTATTTAGATTTTGTTTATGTTTTAATAAATATCCTTTTGAATTTTTAAAATTTATAATTTCTAAATTATAATTTGAATCTATTTCAACATCATTAATATTAAAAGGTGTGTATTCATAATTTTTTAATTCTTTAATTATTTGATTTTCTTTATGCTTAAAGCTCTCATTTTTCATTTTATTTATGATTCTTTTAGCTTTAAAAGAAATTTTGGTTGTTTCAATCTTCATTAGATTTAACACTTCCTTATTATTTTAAATTATTTGCTAATATTTCTAATTCTTTTTCTGTATTTTCATTTGGAGCTGATAAAATTTTTACAAAAGGCTCTATGAAAGTAATATTTTTAGATTTTTCAAATTTTGATTGAATAACCTTAGCTGCCATAGGTGCCCATGTTCCATTTTCTATAATAGCTATTTTTTTATTTTGATATCCTCTTTCTAATAATTCAGATATAAAATGATCCATTATAGGAAAAATTCCACCATTATATGTAATTGTTGCTAAAACTATTCTATCATATCTAAAAGCATCTTCTATAGATTCATGTAAATCTTCTCTTGCTAAATCAGCTATCGCAACTTTTATACCTTCTTTATTTAATTTTTCTTTTAACATTAATGCGGCCTTTTCTGTATTTCCATATGCTGATGCATAAGCTATAAATACACCTTTAGTTTCAGCTTCATATTTACTCCATGTATCATATATATTTATATAATAATCTAAATTTTCACTTAAAATAGGACCATGTAATGAGCAAATATGATTAATAGGCACTCCTTCTAATTTTTTTAATAAAGCTTGAACTTGCACTCCATATTTTCCTACTATTCCAAAATAATATCTTCTTGCTTCACAAGCCCATCCTTCAGGATCATCATAATCATTTGCGCCAAATTTACCAAAAGCATCTGCTGAAAATAATACCTTATCATATAAATCATAGCTTATCATAACCTCTGGCCAATGAACCATAGGAGCTGCAAAGAATTTCAATTGATGCTTACCTAATTCTAAGATATCTCCTTCTTTAATTTCAATTTTATTTTCTATTTTTTTATTAAAGAATTGCTCCATCATTTTAAATGATTTTGCATTTGATGCTATTATTATATTTGGATAAAGATTTATTAATTCAATTATATTAGCTGAATGGTCTGGTTCCATATGAGATACGATTAAATAAGTAGGTATTTTATCCTTTAAAGCATTTTTTATATTATTTAACCATTCATCTTTAAAATTCTTATCAACGGAATCCATAATTGCTATTTTTTCATCCATAATAATATATGAATTATAAGCCATTCCATTTGGTACATCAAATTGTCCTTCAAATAAATCAACCTTATGGTCATCAACACCCACATAAATTATATCATTAGTTATTTTCATTAAAATCATCTCCTGTTATAAAATTAATTAAACTATTTCCTAAATAAGAAACACTATATTTCGTACCATCACGGTTTATATAATTCATTTTTTCTAAATCATTTAAATATTTTTTAATATCTTCTTTATTTTTATTTTTCAATTGGGCAAAATCCATATCTTTTGTTAAAGATTTTATTTTAGAAATTAATTTATCAATTCCAATTGAAGAAGATGTTAATAAAATAAATAATATTTCAATATAATCTTTTGATGGTATAATTTTTTCTAAAATTTCTTCATCATATTTTTCAAAAAAATCAGAAAGAATTGATGCATTATCTATTATAATAGGGCCTAATTTATAAATTGTTATAGCTGCTTCTTCAAATGAATTTTTTGTTACATATTCATTAGCTAATATTTCATCATAATCATCTTTTGAAAGTGATGCTAAACCACTAATTAACCATGCAAATGATGAATTTATTTCAATTAATTTAAAAAATTCTATTTTAGCTAATTTAGTTTTATTAGCTAATACTTTAGATAAAAAGCTAAAAAATAAAAAATTTGAATCAAAAGTATTATTATAATTTTCTATAGCATCTTTTTCTGCTTTTTCAAATTGTGATAAACCAATTAATGATACAAAATATCCAGTTTTTTGATCTAAATTATCATCTTTATCTAATCTTAACATTTCTTTAGATAATTCTAAAGATTTATCATATTTTTTAAAAAAAATACATATTTGAGTTAAGCTATTCATTATTCTTAAATAAGGTCTTGCATCATTTATAAGCCACAAAGTGTTTTCAATATTATCAAAATCAACACCTTTATTTACTAAATCCTCTTTTGCTAAAGTTAAAAGATTTTCTAATTTAAAAATCACATCTAAATTATCTAATCCTTCTAATTCATATAATTCAGCTTGAGCTTCAAAATGATTTGGACAAATGCTTATAGCTTTTTTTAATAAAGCTATTGCTTCCGCTTTATCATTAGAATTCATTGCTTCTATATATAAATCTTCAGCTTTTTCATAATCATCTTCTAATTTATATTCACCACTGTTATACATTTCAATAAAATCTTCTTTTGTTTTATCTAAATCAATATTTGGATTATCCATTAAATATCTTTGAAATGCTCTATTAAATTTTTCAGTTTGTCTACTCATTTATAAATCCCCTCAATTTCTTTTATTATATCATTTGAATAAAAAAGAAAAAAGCCAAAAATGGCTTTATGCTTTTTTATTATTTTATTATTTCAACAAAATCATTAGTTAATTCATATTTTTTATTTCCAATTTCAATATAATAAATATTATTTTTATAACATTTAAAAAAGCTTTTATCTTTTATAATATCATTTTCTTTTGATACATCAAAACAAAATATAGTATCATAATCTACATCAAGCTCTGGTCTATATCCATTGGCAATTAAATCTAAATGAGCATTAATAGTAACATAGACTTTTAATTTATAATTTTTTAAAATTACTTTTTTAATTTCAAAATTAGAAAAATCATAAGATTTTATAAAAAAATCTAAAGTCATTTTAACATCCCTTTTAATCAATTAACATATTCCAGTCAATTTCATATTTTTCTTTTAAATTTAAAAAACATTCATTTATAGGATCATTTGTCTTTTGAATTTCTTCAACAAATAATTTCGCAACCATTACAGCGCCTTCATATACTAAGTGAGAATGATCATCTTTACCATCTTTATATGCATCATATAAATTTGGACCAAATATCATATGAAATTTTTTTGATTCTTCTTCACCTAATTGATTATATAAATCAATTGTTCTTTTGTTAAGATCAATACAAGTATAACCATTTTTTAAAGAAAAATCAATCATAGCATTAGGATAATCTCCATGAGAATTAATGCAAATTCCATTTGAAAATAAATGTCTTGCAATAGATGTTGCAAAAACAACATGTACACCTCTTTTAGATGCTTCATCAGCAAAAAATTTTAAATTTTGTTGATATTCTATAAATGGGTTTGTATATCTTTTTGGATCTTGTTTTTTTTCATCATTATGACCAAATTGTACAATTAAATAATCACCCTTTTGCATTCTTTTTAAAACTTTATCAAAACGGCCCTCATCTATAAAAGATTTAGTAGATCTTCCATTTTCTGCATAATCTTCTATCAAAACACCCATTTTAACAAAAAGCTGTAATTGCTGTCCCCAACCATTTTGAGGATATGTATAAATTGTGTTATATTTCATTGTAGAATCACCAATCATAAATATTTTCATAAATTCCTCCCATAAAAAATTAAAAGGGACACTAGTCCCTTCTTTTTTAAAAAGTTATCTGTATTTCTTTTTTGCTGCTAAACGTCTTTCTTTACGCTCTACGCTTGGCTTTGCATAATATTGACGGTTCTTTGCCTCCTGAAGGTTACCAGATCTTGACACATCGCGTTTAAATCTACGAAGTGCATCTTCAATACTTTCTTTTTCGCGTACAACAATCTTTGGCATACTAAGCCTCCCTTCTAGGACAAATTCCTTATACATTATACACAAACACACCTATGTTGTAAAGTTTTTTTTTTATTTTTGAAAAAAAATTTAAAAAAAGCCATTTTAAAACGTTTTTTATAATATTATTCCATATATTTTTTTATCAATTATTCTTTCAATTTTGATATTTATTAGCTTACCAATTAAAGATTCATCATATGGTAAAATTACTTGTAAGAAATTAGATGTATGGCCTATCATTTCATTTGAATTTATTTTTTGTTCTGGTATAATATCAAGCTCTTTCCCAACAAAATTTAAAGCATATTTTAATTCTAATTCATTAGATAATTCAATTAAATCTAAAGCTCTTTGTTTTTTTATTGAATCCTTTAATTGTGGCATTAATGCAGCTTTTGTATGAGCTCTTTTTGAATATGGAAAAACGTGAATTTTTGAAAAACCAATTTTTTTACAAAATTCTTTAGATTCTAAATAATCTTCATCTGTTTCAGTTGGAAAACCTACAATAACATCAGCTGTAAGACTTATATCAGGTCTTACTTCTTTTATTTTTTCAACCTTTTTTAAGAAGAAATTTAAATCATATCTTCTATTCATATCTTTTAATACTTTATCTGAACCACATTGTAATGGCAAATGTAGATGATTAGCTATTATTTTTGATTTTTTCATTAAATCTATAAATTCATCATCAATTTCATTTATTTCAATTGAAGAAATTCTTAATCTTTTTAAATCTGGTACTTCATTTAAAATTCTTTTTACAAGCCCAGAAAATTTTAAACCATTATCATAATAGCGTCCAGTATGAATACCTGATAAAACAACCTCTTTATAACCATTTTTAGTTATATTTTTCAATTCCTCTATTACTTTATCCCGTGGCTTACATCTAACAGGACCTCTAGCAAAAGGTATTATGCAAAATGTACAAAAATTTTCACAGCCATCTTCTATTTTAACAAACGCTCTTGTATGATCATATGATGTTACATCTAATGCTTCATATGTATTCATATGTAAAACATCAATAATATTAATATATTTTTCTTTTTTTGGCTCATTTAATCTTTTTATTATTTCATCAACTAAATCTTTTTTATTACCATTTCCTACTAATATATCAACGCCTTCAATTTCTTTTGCTTCATCATTTGTTTGAACATAACATCCACAAGCACAAATTAAAGCATTAGGATTCATTTTGATACATTTTCTTATCATTTTTCTACTTTTAGCATCAGCCATATTAGTAACAGAGCATGTATTAATTATGAAAACATCACAATCTTCACTAGCATCCTTTACTTCAAATCCTTTTTCTTCTAATGCTTCTTTTAAAGCATTAGATTCATATATATTAACTTTGCAGCCTAATGTAATAAAGCCAGCCTTCATTATTTCAACTCCATCTCATATGAAATACTTGAAAGAACATATGAAGCAGCAGTTTCAGTTCTTAATATTCTTGGACCTAATCCACATGGAATGAATCCTATATTTAATAAATATTTTAATTCAGATTCATCTATTCCACCTTCTGGACCTATTAATACTGCAACCTTTTCATTTTTATTTAATGATTTAATAATTGATTTAAAATTACATAAATCACCATTTTTAGATGATTCTTCATAGCATAAAATTAATTTATCATATTCATCAAAATTAATTTTTTTTAATTCTATAATATCTTTTACCTTTGGAATGATTCTTCTATATGATTGTTCTGCAGCCTCTTTTGCAATTTTTTGAAATCTTTCAAGCTTTGCTTCTTTCTTTTTTAAATCTAATTTAAATAAGCTTCTTTTCATTATTGTAAGAAAAAATTCATAAGCACCAAGCTCAGTTGAATGTTTTATTATATCATCAAGCTTATCACCTTTTGGATATCCTTGAAAAATAGTTATTTTAACAGGAAGCTCATTATCTGTTTTTATTTCTTCAACCACTTCAAAATTAACAAGATTATTACTAAGTGATTTTATTTTAGCAAGATATGTTTTTAATTCATCAGATACTATAATTTCATCACCTATTTTATTTCGCATAACAGTACTAATATGAAAAGCATCATCTTTATCGATGATGCATTCATTTAAATTTTTTGTAGATATAAAATATTTTTGCATTATGATGCCTTATATTTATCGTATTTAATCTTCATTATCACCAATAAAGGTGTTGAAACCACTAATCCAAATAAATAATATTGAGTCTGAAATAAAGCTTGAAGTGGAGCTGAAGCACCAGCGTTATTATCTATGTAATAAATTAATTCATAAATATAAAATGAAATAGCAATAACAATATAGATGATATAAAATACCCAAGATGTAACATAAAATTTTCCAGCAATAGGATGAATATTATTATTAGCTGCCTTAACAACTTGTTGATATGTTTCATCATCCATTAATTCTAATTCAACAACATCATATCCATAAGGCTTTGCATCTTGCTTGGCAGATGAATCACCTTTATTGTTTTCTACTAAAGGACAAATAAAATATAATTGCATTGTATCAACATTACGATAAAGTGTATATATACCTTTATATTTTTTCTTAGTTGTTATTTTTTCTAATTTTGAAAAATCATAACTTCCTTTAATTTCTGTTTGCTTTAAGCATCCTGCTTTTACTAATGTAACAGCTTTTTCATAATCCTTACGATTTCTTTCAGTGATTAATAATTTTTCATATTCTTTTAATTCTAGGTCAGGTTCTTTTTCATTAATTAAATCTAAAGTAGGCTCTTCCATTAAATCAAATTGATTTTGTTCCATAATAAAATCCTCCTAAAAACTACATTTGCTTTATTATAACAACTTTTAAAATAACTTTCAATTAAGGATTTGATAATTATTTATAAAATAATAAAGAAAAAATCACTTCAAATGAAGTGATAATTAATTAGTTTTATTAAAATTTGAAATAAATTTATCCCAAAAGCTTTTCTTTTTATCTTTTGTGACATTTCCAAGCTGTTCAAATAATTTTTTCTCCTCAGGAGAAAGTGATGTAGGTGTAACTAATTTAACTGTAACAATTTCATCACCTTTTGAAATGCCACCTTTAGGATTTTTAGTTCCTTTACCCTTTAATTTAAATTGTGTACCTGTTTGTGTACCAGCAGGAATCTTTAATGATTCTTCTCCATCAATAGTTGGTACTTTAATTTCATCACCTAATGCTGCTTGAGTGAATGTAATTGGTACTTCAAGTAAAATATTTAATCCATCACGCTTAAATTCTTTATGCTCTCCGCATACAAATTTAATATATAAATCGCCATTAGGACCTCCATTATAACCTGCAGGACCTTTTCCTTCAAGGCGCATTGTCATACCTGTTTGTACACCTGCTGGAATATTAATTTCGATATCCTTTGTTGTTTTAATTCTTCCACTACCATTACAATATTGGCATTTTCTTGCAATAGTTTTACCCTTACCATTACAATCTGGACATGTTGTTTGAACTGTAGATGAGCCAAAAATTGTTTGTTGACGAATAAATACTCTTCCTTGTCCTTTACATTTATCACATGTTTTTATATCAGATTTAGAAGCGGCACCTGTTCCACCACATTGAATACATTCTTCTTCGGCTGCAAGTCTAATTCTTTTTTTACAGCCATGAACAGCTTCATCAAATGTAATATTTAATGCTTTTTCTACATCATCACCTTGTTGTGGTTGGTTTGATGAGCTTCTTCCACCACCAAAAAAAGTATTAAAAATATCTTCAAAGCCACC
>CAJOQR010000060.1 GCA_905236965.1 uncultured Acholeplasmatales bacterium
TTATTCAATTTTTCTGATTCATCCTTAGATATTTCTTCTTCACTATCTGACTTACCTTCTGTTTCATCACTCACTGTTGAATTAAATGATTCAGTAGTTTCAACTTGTGTAGTCATAATAAAAAAATAATTATTTTATATACATCTTAGAGGATAAGCATATATTTGAGATGAAATTCTATATGCATCATCGGAACAGCATAGTATACACTGACCAGCAATATTATATTTTGTATTTAATAGTTGTTTAAATCCTTTTATATCATTATTTCCATATTGTTTTCCAGATTTAGCTTCAATCAAATATAAATTACCATCCCTTAAAATAATAAAATCAATTTCATTTTGATTATTATCCCTATAATAAAACATCTGAATTTCAAAATTATTATTCTTATAACTTTTACATATTTCGTTATGAATATATGTCTCTACCATTCTTCCTTTAAATTCAGATAATTTTAATGTTTTTGGAGAATCTATTCCAATTAAATAACATGCAAGGCCTGTATCATTAAAATATATTTTATTCCTTTTAACAATTCTCTTATTAATAGAATCTTCATAATATGGTTCAAGTAAAGTAACAATATTACTTACGATTAAAATACTTAACCATGATTCAACAGTCTTATTATCTATTCCTACTACTTTTGAAATATTACTAGCATTATATTCTTCTCCTGTTAATGATGCAACAACTTTAATGAAATTCTCAAATTTTCTTATATCTTTAATATTAATTAAATCTGAAACATCTCTTTCAATAAAAGTTTTTAAGTAATTTGCATAATAATTCTTAATAGGTTTCCCTTCAATTTCCCATCTTGCAGGATAAAACCCCCTTACAATTGATACATATAAATCATCATCTGACAATTTTCTTTCATTAGCATTCAACATCATTTTTTCATTATCTATTTCAAATGGGATTTCATCCCAATTTCTTATTTCTGATTGACTCAAAGGTTCCATTTCTATAATACCAACACGTCCTGACATAGATTCACTCACTCCTTTCATTAAATGAAATTTCTGTGATCCAGTCAAAATGTACATTCCATTTGCTTCAATAGTTCCTCTAGTTCTTCTAACCTCGTTAACTATATTTTCAATTTCTATAAAAACTTCTTTGCACCTTTGGATTTCATCGATAATTAATGGATAGCCATAATCGTTAATAAATTTTTTAGGATTTTCTTTAGCTCTTTCTAATATATCAGTATCGTCAAAAGTAATATATCTAAATCCTCTTTTTTCGAAATAAGATACAAGTGTTGATTTACCAACCTGCCTTGCTCCAGTAATTAATGTAACAGGATACTCTTCTATTGAATTTATAATTTCTTTAAGAATTGTTCTTTGATACCTCATCATAACACCTACTTTCTTTATTTCATAAATATTTTATCATACATCAACTCCAAATTCTACTATTTTTAGTATTTTTAGGAGTTGGTCTCAGGACAGTGATTATCTAGTAAACTGATTATGAAATCGAAAATGAGGCAAATATATTGGCCTTTTATAAAATATGCCTATTAGTTAATTATAGAAAAACAAGCGTCAAATATACTACGTGACAAAATAAAAAACCTTAGGTTATCCAAGGCAACACTAAATAGCCTATTAAATCAGGATTAATCGAATTACCTTAAATAGAATTCTCTATTGCCTGAAAGCATTGATGCAAGAGCATCTTGCAATGCCTTTGCTGGCTTAAGCTTCCCATGGTCTATCATCATTAATAAATCAACATTACTTTTTTTCTTTATATATGTTTTAATGAATTTTCTTAATTTAACAATGTCATCATGTAAAAATATAGGAGCAAGCTCTATTGCTTCCTTATATTTATCATTATCTATATTTGATCTATTTTGAAGATAAAATTCTTAAAAAAATATCAATTTGTAAAAATTAAAAAATGGCTTGGTTAAGCCATTTTTTTAGTGAGTACACATATAGTCTCAAAGATTAATCTACTCAATATTTTTTAGTCCTTCATATAGTTCATTAAAAGATTTTCCACTCTTACATCTACCATATGAAAA
>CAJOQR010000061.1 GCA_905236965.1 uncultured Acholeplasmatales bacterium
CAAAATCTTATTTTTTAAGGGATTAAATCTCAAAATTTGGCTTGATTACTGGGTTTTATTCTGCCCACTGCCGATAATTTGGAGACCACTACAATACCATTATGCTACGCCCCTAAATTGATATTTTACCGAATAAAATTCGTCGTTGTTTTTATGAAAAATAAGCCAGGACCAATTCCAGGACCAATTTTTCATTCAAAATAGCTTGATTTAAAGCCATTTTATTAATGTATATAAATAATTTATAGGTTCTAGGACCAATCCCAGGACCAATTAGCATACTTTTTTCAACATTTATTATTGAAAAATGGCTTGGTTGCTGGGTCAAATCAATCCCTGTCGGATTATTTTGGAGACCCGTGTGCTACCATTGACACCATACCCCTATTTATGCATGCAAGAAGATTATAGCATAAGTATTTTTTATTTTCAATTTTTTTATATTGAAAATTTATTGTAATGTATTTATAAACTTAATAATTTGATAAAAAATATATAATAAAGTATAATATAGTAAAATTATTTTAATTCATAGGGAGTTGAGTTAAATGGACATTATTAAAGGATTAGAAATTGGAGTATATTATTTTCCAATTATATTATTTTTATTATTTGTATTGTCTGGTTTTATTTGGGGATTAATTAGAGGCTTTAGAAAAAGCTTAATATTATTTATACAAGCTTTAGTTGCAGCTAGTATATGCTTAATTATTTTTTATGTTGCTGTAAATAATTCTAAAGTTGATGCATATGTTTATAGTACAACATCAAAAATGGTTAATTTTAATGATTTAATAGGCACATCTACAGAATATAGCTCTATGAGAGAAGTTTTAGTCGATTTGATTTTAAAGAATCAATCATATGGCGATGGATTTAGAATGATTGTAGAAGAAAATGGCGCTTATTTAGATACTTTAGTTAATTTAAGTTATAGAATAATTTTATTCATTATTTTATTAATTTTGTTCTTCATTTTAGTATTTATTTTCTATATTATTTATTTAATAGCTTATCCTGAAAGAAGAAGAAAGGCTAAATTAAATGCTAAAGAAAGAAAAGGAGAAGGTCAGGGTTATAAAAAACATGTTTTATTAGGTGGACTCATAGGAGCAATAAGAGGAGCTTTTGTTGCTGTTATATGGTTATCATTTATAGGTGCTCTTTTCTTTGTTGTTGCTGGAGGCACTGGAGAAGATGATGCTGATGCATATCCTGATTATACATTTACAGATGATTCAATAAATTCAACATATGAAGCATATAAAATTATTGCTTCATATGGTTCTAAAGGTATTTTTAGAGTATTAAATACAGTTAAGGATAAAGAAAATATACCATTTTATTTATTTGCTGCTAATATGGTTTTATCAGGAACATATAATGATGAGGAATTAGGAATTCATACTACAGTAAGATTTACAAAAGAAATTTCTTGCTATACAAACTTTATTAATTCAACCTTAAAATTATTTTTAAAATATGATGAAGATGGAAGCATAAAAGAAGCAATAGATTCTAATGATACATCTAAATTAGCAGATTTAATTAATACATTAATGGAAAAAGAAGAATTTCAAAAGGAATATGATGAATTAATTGAAAATTTTGAATCTGGTACATATTTTATTAATTTTGCATTATCATTTGTTAATTCTATAGTTACTCATAGAAATGAATTAGCTATAACTGATAATTTAGATCAACAAATAATAGATTTATTAGATATAGTTTTTGATGGTGAAAATAAAATTACAGTATCTAATATTTTAACAGAAGCTGATGCAAGACAATTAATGAAAAGTGTTGTAACTGTTTTATCAGCTCAGCTTATGATGAATGATGATACTTCTAATTTTAAAAAGGTAGTTTTATATTCAAATGCTTTTGTTCCTGAATTATTAAAATTATCTATGTTTAATGATGAAGCAAGAAAAGGATATTTCAATCCATTATTACAAGATATTTATGATTATTTAGCTAACGCAACAATAAATATTACACCATCAGCAAGTACAAAATTATATAAATCATCATTTGATTCAACAAAAACTATAAATGAAACAAATGCACAAGATATTGATTGGTGCGATGAATTAGCATTATTATTAAATACATCTTTAGATTTATTAAATATGGTTGATAGTGTATATACTGATTCTGAAAATGTAATTGAATTAATATTTGATATTTTCCCTGATGATAACATAACAATTAAAAATCAAAATTTGAATTATTATAATAATTTAATTAAAAATTTATCAAATTCAAAATTATTAGATTCTATTTTATCTATGACAGTAATTAAGGATTTAGTAGATGAAAGCATATCTTCAATTTCTACTAATATTAAATTACCATCAAAAATAGAATATGTTAATAAATATACATCAACTGGTGAAGTTGAAACATATGGTGAAATATATGTTTTATTAACTACATTAAAAGAATTAATTATAAATGGAAATTCAAAGGATATAATAAATAATTTAGTAGAAGGAAATTATGATTTATCTATTTTAAATTCTATTTCAGAATTATTCACATCTTCTACATCAGATGGAGATAAAACATTAATTGATATATCTCTTGACTCAACTGTTATAAAATATATAATCTCAGGATTAATTCTAGGAATGAGCGATGATGATTCATTAGGATTAAAAATAATTGTTCCTAATAGCTTATGTAATTTAGATGAAGAAGAAATTAAAACTATTAAAAAAGAAGAATTAGTTAATTTATTTGAATCATTAACTAATACACTTGATATTATAGGAGAAGATAATTCAATTGATTTTAAAAAATTAGTAAATAATGTGGAATCACTTGTTGATTCAGAAATTATTGAAGCATCAGTTACTTATTTATTTGTTGATATGTTATCTGATGTTGAATTAATAACTATTCCAGATAATTATATTGCTGAAGGAAGCCTTGATGAATTAATTAATGATTTTGAAAATAATATTTGGCATACATCTAAAGAAATAAAAAATATTGTTTATGCAATGGATGAAATATTTAATATTTCTTCAAGTGAAAGCTTTGATTTAGAATCATCTTTAAATAATATAGGTTCAAGCTTAAATAATTTAAATAATGCATCTATAAAAGATGATTCAAAAACAAAATTAGAAATAACATATTTATCAGCAATTATTCGTGCAACATTAAAAAATTTTGTAACTGATTCTTTGACAGATGAATTAATTGATAAATCAATATTATCATCAACTGCTTTAATAACTGATATAGATGGCGTTTCTTCTTTAAAATTTGAAGAAGCAGAAAATATTATTTATGCATTTAATGAATTATCAATTACTGATTTTTCATCAATAGATGTTGCCTCATTTAAAGATGAAATCTTAAATTTAAATGATATATCTATAAAAGATACATCAAAAACAAAATTAGATATATTATATAATTCTTTAATTATAAGACACATTTTAGATAAACAATTAGATAATTTATTAACAGATGAATTTATTTCATTAGATATAAGAGAATCTAATACAGTTAAATCAAATGAAATAGAATCTGATATTTCAACATATAAATATTATAAATCAAGCGAAGTATCATCATTATTAAATTCAGTTAAAGAGCTTGATATTACAGATTTTGATTCTATTAATATTGATGATATTCAAAATAAAATATTAGATTTAAATTGTGAGGCTATATCTGATACATCAAAAACAAAATTAGATATAGTATATAATTCTTCAATAATTAAATATTTAATCGCAAAGCAATTAGATGAAGCAATTACTAATGAATTAGTTTCAAATGATGTTAAAACATCAGCTTTAATAAGAGAAGATGATGGTATAAGAGATGAACATGACATTTTATATTTATATTATACAAAAGAAGAAGTTTCATATATTATAAATTCATTAAATGAATTAGATATATCAGGTGTTGATTCTATTGATATAAATGTTATAAAAGGTAAAATGTCAACATTAAATGATGATGCTATAACAGATAATGGCTCATTAACTAAAATAGATGTATTATATCAATCATTTATAATTAAATATGCATTATCATTAAGATTAGATGAAACATTTACATCATCAGAATTAAATGTCCATAATGATGTTTTATCTAATTCAAAATCTAATTCAGAAATCTCAACAACATATTATTATATTAAAACAAGTGTTGTTGAAATAATTGATGCATTAGGTCCTAAGGGATTAAATATTTCAAATTTAGATGATACAACATCAATTTCATCAAATTCAATCTTAAATTTAAATGAAATTCCAACAGGAGAAACTGATTCAAGACTTAATATTGTTTATAAATCTGATATATTTGCCTATATTTTAACAGAAAAATTATCACAGTCTATTTCATCAAA
>CAJOQR010000062.1 GCA_905236965.1 uncultured Acholeplasmatales bacterium
CTCTTTAAAATCATATTTAGGTTTCATTTCTTTCATATTAATTCCATCTCCTCAAATTCTTCTTTTGTCATTGAATAAAAATAAGCATCAACAATTCTTCCATCATATAATGCTTTAAATTTTTCTAATTTACCATCATATTTAAAGCCACACTTTTCTATGACTCGTTTTGATGCTAAATTATCTGTATGGCATCCGACTTCAATTAATTTACAATCAGTTTTTTTAAATATATAATTTATAACTAATTTAACAGCTTCAGTCATATATCCTTTATTATGATAAGCTGAAGCTAATGAAAATCCTAAGCTTTTTACAAATTTATATTTTCTAATACCATAATTATAAATAGAAATAGTCCCAATTAATTTATTTGAATCTATTTCTGTTATTGCATATGTTTCTTTACTTAAAATTAAATTAGATAACATTCTACAAGCAACATCATAATTAGGAAATGGCTTCCATCCAGCTTGTGGGCCAATGTTAGGATCTTTTCCAAATTCATAAAAATCTTTAGAATCTTTAAATGTTAAATCTCTTATAGTTATCTTTTCGCCAAATAATCTCATAAAAAAAGTCCTCTAAGAAAATCTTAAAGGACGAAATATTCCGTGGTACCACCTTAATTCTATAGATAACTATAGCACTCATTAAGCCATTAACGCTAGCACACGATATAAACTACTATTATTTCATCTATATAGCTTGCTGACTACCTTCTTTTAATTCTTTATAGATATTTTCACCAACCATATCTTCTCTAAATAAAGAAAATAAAATACTCCTTCAGCTCATAGCCTTTAGAAGTATTTTAATATTTTATTTAATTAAAATCAAGAGCTTTTTATTAGTATTATAATTTAAAGATTAATAGATAAATGAATATTATAATATAGCTTTATATCTTTTAATAATTGTTCAAAATCAAAATCACTATATTTTTCTATTTCTTTTTTTTCATAATAATATTCATTCCATATTTTTAATTTATCTAAATTATTATTTATAGTACAATTAGAACAAATTGCACCACCTTTATTTAAATCTAAAAAAACTAAATTAGATTTAGAATTACATATTATGCATTCTTTTAATGATGGATTAATGCCATATACATATAGCATTTTAATTAAAAATATTGATAATATTTTATCTTCATCATCATATTTTTTTAAATTATTTAAAGTATTAATTATAAAATTATAGCATCTTTCATGGAATGTATCTAATGGTATATTTTTAATGACATTAATGATTGTTTTAATCGAATCCATTTTTTTTATTGATTTTGTTAAATCAAAATAACTATTTAATATATTATATTCAATCATAGTAGAAAGTTTTGCTTTAGATTTGATATATGAAACTTCATTTAAAGTTGTAATAATTCCTAAATTACCAGATTTATATGCTTTACCTGATTTAACTAATATTGAATCAAAGCCTAAAGGTGTATATAAATATATTATTTTTGATTTTTCTTTATAGTCAATACTTGATATAACTAATCCTTTAAATTCATTCATTAAAAATTATCCTTACTATAACCTAATGCTTTTAAGGTTCCTTCCTTTTCTTTCCAATCTTTTTTTACTTTAACCCAAAGATCTAGGTGAACTTTTGAATCAATTAATCTTTTAATATCATTAATTGATTTTTCTTTTATTTGCTTTATCAATTCACCATTTTTTCCAATAATAATTTTCTTTTGAGAATCACGTTCAACATAAATTGTTGCATAAATATCAATATAAGATGAATTTTCTTCATTTTCTTTAAAAGAATCAATCACAACAGCTACACTATGAGGTATTTCTTCTTTAGTTAAATTTAAAATTTTTTCTCTTATTAATTCTCCACATAAAAATCTATCTGAATGATCTGATAACATATCTTCTGGATATAATTTAGGACCAAATGGTAATGCTTTTTTTAAATCAGACAATAATTTATCTACATTTATATCTTCTAAAATAGATATAGGATAAATTCCTGCAAAAGGATATAAATCCATATATTTAGCAATAGTTAGATCTATATCATTAAATTTTTTTAATTGATCTACTTTATTAATAACTAAAAAAACTGGCTTTTTATATTTTTTTAAATTTTCAATAATTATTCTATCTCCTTCTAAAACTTCTTTTACAGGAGTAGTCATAAATAAAATAACATCAACATCTTTAATTGATCTATAAGATGCTTCTACCATTCTTTGACCTAATAATGTTTTCGTTTTATGAATGCCAGGTGTATCTGTAAAAATTATTTGTGCATCTTTATCTGTTTTTATTCCTAATATATTATTTCTTGTTGTTTGTGGCTTATCTGATGTAATAACAATCTTTTTTCCAATCATTTTATTTAAAAAGGTAGACTTTCCTACATTTGGTCTACCAATAATTGAAACAAAGCCAGATTTGTATAAATCTAGTTGCATTATAAATCTCCTTCATTAAACGCATAAGGTAATAATTTTTCAACTGTTGTAAAAACATATTCTCTTTCTAAATTAGAAAGCAAAACAGGTGTATTAATATTTAATAATTCACTCATAACCTGTCTACACATTCCACAAGGAGAAATAGGTCTTTTAGCTTGTCCTACAATAACAAAAGCTATAGCATCATCTTTTTTATAACCTTCAGAAATCATTTTTTGTAGCGTATTTCTTTCACTACATGTTCCATTAGGATAAGATGCATTTTCTACATTACATCCATAAATTATATTACCGTCTTTTAATAATACTGCAGATCCTACTTTAAAATGAGAATATGGTACATAAGCAAATTCTCTTCCATACATTGCTTTATCTACTAATAAATCCCAATTTATATTCATCTTTTAATTCCCGCCTTATTTAAAATATCATCCTGTTTTTTAAACATAATTTCTTCATCATCTTTTGTTTGATGATCATATCCACAAAGATGAAGATATCCATGAACACTTAAAAAAGCAACCTCTCTTCTAATTGTATGTCCATATTCTAAAGCTTGTTCTTTAGCTTTATCAAGGCAAATAAAAATATCTCCTAATTCTTTTGTTCTTTTTAATTCTAAATCATCAATTAAAGCAAAAGATATTACATCTGTTGGTCTATCAATTTTACGATATTCATTATTAATTCTTTGTATTTCTTCTATTGATACAAAAATAATATTAAATGTTTTTTTAGAACCCATTGGCTTAAAAATAGAATTTATAAGCCTTTGATATTTCCAAACACTTTCTTTAGTTTCATTAAAATAATTAATTTTCATCTATATTCTCCATAGACCTTTTTAATTTTAATATTTGTCTTTCTTCTTTTGTTTTTAAATTATTAATATTAACTATATTATCAATAATTAATTTAACACATTTATCAAAACTTGAACCATTAGAATAATCAGCTAAGCATGCAAAATTAACTCTATTGTCCAAAATTAAATCTAAAACTGATTCTTTTTCATTTGAAGATGGATATAATGCGATTGTTTTTCCACCTTTTTCTTTTATAAATTTCATACAAGGAACATCAGTTTGTCCATCACCAACATATATCATATTTTGAAATGGAATTCTTCTTGTTGATTTATGTTTATTTAAATCATAATCATTTGTAATATCTAAAACATTTTTTGAAACACGATGAATAAATTGAGTCTTTAATGTATAATTTATTGCTATACCAGGCCAAACTGCTTCTCCAAATTCATCATATACAAATTTACAGCCATAAATTTCTTTAAAATTTTTAGCAATAGCTGAGCCTTCTATTATTTCTGTATTACCACTTGATAATATATAATGCTCTATATCAGCTCCAGCTTCCTTACCATATTCATTTATACGATCAAACCAAGTTGTAACTCCTTTATAAAATTCTATGTTTAAAGCACAGCTTTTTAAATATTCTTTTGTTAATTTAATTCCCTTTTTTCTAGATTCTAAAACCATTACATACATATATGCAAGGATTCTATCCATTTTATTTTCTTCAGCAACTCTTCCAGCTTCTCCCCAAAATTCTTCTGCAGTCATACCTAAATTTTTTATAAAATCGTATTCCTGCATATCTTTTGTACATAAAGTTTTATCAAAATCATATAAAATTGCAATTTTAGGTCTAGCCATAAATAACTCCTATTCTTGATATGTTCTCATTGAAAATTCTTGATTCATTCTGCTCATTAATTGATAAATATAATTTAAATAATCAGCATATAATGTAAAATTATATTCATTTTCAACAAAAACCTCTCTATAAGCTTTCATATCATTAACTGTAAGCTCATTTCCTTCATCATCTCTTAAATAATATTCATATTTTTCTATTAATTCATCCTTTTTTAAGCCTGTTATTCTAGAAAAATAAATTATTGCTTTATCAAATGAAAAACATGATTCTTCAAAAGATTCAAAAGAACCTATTGACTGATAAATATTTCTTAAAAGCATATCATTATATTTTTGTAATTTTTCTTTTTCTTCAAATTCAGAATCATTCATAATTGCATCAAACATTTCAAAATAATAAGACATTATTGGTGAACCAATAACCTGTGTTAAATAGCTTTTCAATGTGTCATTTGCTTCAAAATCTATTTGGGCAATTATATCATTATAAACCTGTTCTGAAATTAAAGATCTTTGATATTGTGATAAAAATTTACCCTTTAATTCATCAAATATATTAAATTTAAATTCTGAATCTGGGTTTGCATTACCATAACAAGATAGGTCAGCTTTTACTCTTAAAAAATAAATATTTCCTCTATCTGATTTAGGTATAACTTCTAATATTGTAAAATTTGCATCTTCTAAATAAGGTGTTTTAATACATAATTCACCTAAATTTTCAACTCCAGCATTAACAGTTAATCTTACATCCAAAAAATCAGGATCATTAAGCTCATAAAGTCCCATTTTCTTTTTAGTCTCTACACTAACATCAATTTTAAAATCTGATTTTTGTGATTGAGAATAAATTGCTAAAATAAATTCATCTTGGTCAAAAACAAAAGGAATATCTAATTGTGAAAAATTAATAACACCAGAATCATATGAATCAATTAATCCAAAATGATATCTTGCTCTATCAGATATAATATCATTAGTGATATTATCAATAGAATCAATTAAACCAATAGGGAAAATTGTCATATTTTCTCTTCTTCCTTCTTTATTCTTCTTTGATTTTTTATTTGATGAAATAAAATCATCAATATAATGCTTTACATTATTTCCCATAAAAGCATTCTCACCAATTGATTTAATTGTTGTAGGTAATATGACTTCATTTATATCACAAGAAATAAAAGCCCAATCTTCAATTGTTTCTAAGCCTTCTGAAAAAAAGATTTCTTTTAAATTCTTACAACCAGCAAAAGCATATTCTCCTATTAAACGTAAAGTTCTAGGAAAAGTAACTCTTCTTAATTTATTTTGTTTATTAAATGAATTAGGTGCTATTTTACCAACAGGACAAGATTCAATATATTCAGGTATCTCAATTTCTGTATCAGTTGCAGAACAACCAGTAATTACAGCAATTTTTCCTTCGATTTCATATTGTAGCATTTTGCCACCTCCACAAATAAAAAAAATGCGAAATATATATTATATTTTATCGCATTTTTGTGTTTTTAACAAGACTAAGTTATTTTTGAAATGTTAATGAACATATTTAATTATTCAAATTAAAAAATAATATTCATAGATATAGCATCATAAATTTAATTATCTTATAAATCTATATATCTTTTTAATGTTAATTGCAGCAACATCATCGATATAATAGATGTTCTATTTATTCAATAATTATTAATATTTGTTTATCTTTTTTTCAATTCTTCTTCTATATCATTCCATGAAACACCTTTAGTTTGCATTTCAACTGTTAAATGATAAATTAAATCAGCTACTTCAAAAACAATATCATCATGCTTTCCATCTTTACATGCTAAAATTGTCTCCGTTGCTTCTTCGCCAACCTTTTTTAATATTTTGTTATCACCATTTGTAATTAAATAATTTGTATAAGATCCTTCTTTTGGATTATCTATTCTATCTTTTATTGTTTTTTCTAAATTTATAAATTCATTATTAGAATCAGATATTTTACCTCTATTTAAAGTTATTTCAACATCTTCATCTAAATCTCTATAAAAGCATGTTACATTTCCTGTATGGCATGATATTCCACCAGTTTGTTCAACTTGAAAAAGTAATGCATCTCCATCACAATCTATAGCTAAGCCTTTCATTTTTTGGAAATATCCTGATGTTTCACCTTTAACCCATAATGATTTTCTTGATCTAGAATAATATGTCATTTGCTTAGTTTCTAAAGTCTTTTCTAATGCTTCTTTATTCATATAAGCAACCATTCTTACATGTTTACTATGATAATCTTGAATAACACAACAAACTAATCCATTATCATCAAATTTGACTTCTTTTAATATTTCTTCTTTTGTCATTTTCTAACACTTACTCCTTTATCAAAAAGATAATTCTTTAAATCAGCAATTTCAATTTCTTTATAATGAAAAATTGAAGCAGCAAGTCCTGCATCAGCTCCACCTTTTGTAAAAACCTCATAAAAATCTTCCATTTTACCAGCTCCACCTGATGCTATGACAGGAACATTTACTGATTTTGAAATTTCTTTTGTTAAATTTATTTCAAACCCATCCTTCTTACCATCAGTATCCATAGATGTTATAAGCAATTCACCAGCTCCTAAAGAAACTGCTTTTTTAGCCCATTCTATCGCATCAAGACCAGTTGGAATTCTTCCACCATTTAAATAAACCTCATAAAATTTTCCATTCCATTTTGCATCTATTGCAACAACTATACATTGTGAACCATATTTATGAGCACCATCTATAATTAAATTAGGATTTTTTACAGCTGCTGAATTAATAGATACCTTATCAGCACCTGCATCTAATATTTTTTTCATATCATCTAAAGATGATATTCCTCCTCCTACTGTTAAA
>CAJOQR010000063.1 GCA_905236965.1 uncultured Acholeplasmatales bacterium
GAATTATCAAATTATAAAAATATCAATATAAAAGTTTTATTACCTAAAAATTCTAATTTAAATATTAAAATTGAAAGTGAAAATATAACATATTTAGAAATTGGGTGCTTAAAAGGTAATTTATGGGAACAAATTTCTCTTTATAATTATGTTAAAAAGAATAAAAATCCTTTATTAAATACAGGAAATAAAGCTCCTATTAGATATAAAAATAATTATATAGTATTACATGATGTTGCTTTTATTGATATGAAAAATATTTTTAAAAAAAGTTGGGTTTTTAAAATGAATTTTATCACAAAAAAAATTTTAAAAAAGGCCAAATGTATTTTTACTGTTTCAGAATTTTCTAAAAAAAGAATATTAGCTAATTATAAAATTAATTCTAAGATTATAGTAACTTATTGCGGTATTGATAAGAAAAACATTAATTGTAAGAAAATAGATACACCCGATATTTATTATTTTGCTTGTGGAACAACAAATCCTAACAAAAATTTCAATTATATAATTGAATTAGCAAAAAAATATAAAGATTATAATTTTATAATTGCAGGCAAAATAAATGATAAATATGTTAAGTTAAAAGGTTTAGATGATTTAAAAAACTTAAAATTGATTGGATATGTTTCTAAGGAAGAATTAAATTATTTATATAAAAATGCCAAAGGATTTATCCTTCCTTCATTTTATGAAGGTTTTGGCGTTCCTATAGCAGAAGCTTTATATTTGGGATGCAAGAATATATATTTATCAGATATAGATGTTTTTAAAGAAAATTATGATGGTTTAGCAAAATTTTTTAATCCAAATGATTATAATAATTTAGTTGAATTAGATGATGTTAAAATAAATAATGAAAAATTTATGCAATTATTTGAAAAAATTGATTTTAAAAATATTTGTAAAAAAATAATTGATAATATTGAATTTTAATTTATAGAGGTTTTTCTTATGCAAAATGATGAAGAAAAATTAAATATTGAAAATAAAGATATAAATAATTCATCAAATCTTGATGAACCTAAAAAAGTTATTAAAAATATATTTATTGTAGTATTTGGAAATATTTGTACAATTTTAGCTGGCGTTTTAGTTGGTTTTTTAATACCTAAAATTATGCAAAACGGAGATTCAACAATTGATTATGGCTTTTATAAAATTTATACTCTTTATTTTGGGTATATAGGTTTATTTCATTTTGGATTTTGTGATGGAATTCTTTTAATGTTTGCTGGAAAAAAATATGAAGATTTAGAAAAAGAAAAAATTAGATGTTATACTAAATTTTTTATTATATTTCAATTTATCATAAGTTTATTTATATTAATACCTTCTATTTTTTATATTAATACAGAATATGGATTTATATTTTTATTTATTGGTATAAATTTATTCTCTGGTAATATCACAGAATATTATCAACAAATATGTCAAGCTACTGGAAGATTTAAAGAATTATCATTAAGAAATATAATAAAAGCATTATTAAATTCTATTATTATAATGGTTTTATTTATTTTATGGAAAATTTCTGTTATTGATTATTTAAAATTTCAAATTTATATATATTGTGTAACTTTTGTGGGATGGGCAATTACTATATGGTATATATTTAATCATAGAGATATTACCTTTGGGAAATCTATTAAAATAAAAGATGCTCTTCCAATGATAAAAAAATTTTATATTATTGGTATCCCTCTTTTAATTTCAAATTTTGTTTCAAATTTTATTTTAAATATAGATAGACAATTTGTTTCAATTTTATTTCCAACAGAAACGTATGCAACATATGCATTTGCGTATAATATGTTACAGTTAATAACAACAGCAACTGGAGCAATTTCATTAGTTTTATTTCCAACATTAAAAAGATTTAGCGAAGATAAATTAAAAAATCACTACAATTACTTTATTTCGATTGTTATTATGTTTGTTGGTTTATGCTTAATTTCATATTTTCCATTATATGTTATCGTAATTCATTGGTTAGAAGGTTATAGTTCATCATTACCTATTTTTCAAATAATTTTACCTGGACTAATTTTATCTAGCACTATAAATATGATAATGTTTAATTATTATAAAGCTTTAGGCAAATCAACTATTTATTTTATAAACTCCTTAATTATTTTATTATTATCAATAGCTGCTGATTTTGTTGCTTATTTTGTTTTTAAAACAACTCTCTCAATTTCTATAGCATCTGTAATTGTTATGGTGTTATGGTATTTTATTACTGATATATATTTAGTAAAAAAATGGAAGATTAATACAATTAAAAATTTTATTTATATTGCACTAATTATAACTTCATTTTTATTATCAACATATTTAATTTCAAATATTTATTTATCAGGAGTTATATATTTAATTTGTTATATAATAATTTCTTTTATATTTTATTTTAAATTAATTAAAAATAAATTTAAATTTAGTGAATAGAAGATGTTTCATAAATTTTAATCTAAATTTGATAAATATTTAAAAAAATAGAGTGATGAACATGAGAATAAAAAAAATAATTATTTTTATAAATTTAATATTTATTATTTTAACGTTAACAAGTTGTAAAAATAATAATGCTTTAGAATTAAATTTAAAATTTAATATTGATAATTTTGATGGAATATATGATGAATATTCATATAAATATAGTGATTCATATTTTTATTCAAATGAATATAATTTAGATTTATTAAAAACAAGCTTTATCATAAATTATAGTTCTTTTTCAAATGAATATGATGGAAAAGATGAAACATTAAAAAAAATAATGCAAGATATGGAATTTAGTGATTTTTATTCTAATTCATATTCTTTTGATAATGCTGATATTAAAAATATGTCTTTATCTTTTGCTTCAAAAGATATTTTAATTAAAAATAAGAATTATAAATTAATATGTGTAATTGCTAAAGGTTATGATTATTTTTTTGAATGGGTTTCTAATTTTGTTATGGGTTCTGATGGTGATCATTTAGGTTTTAAAGAATCAGCAATTACATTAATTAATGAATTAAATAATTATGCAGAAATGATTAATGCAAAAGATACTATTTTATGGATTACAGGTTATTCAAGAGGTGGTGCTGTATCTAATTTAGCTACTGCATATATAGAAAATTATATTAATTATAAAAACACAAATAATTGGCTAATTGATGAATATAAAATAGATGAATTAAATTTTAGTGTTGAATTAAATAATATATTTTGTTATACATTTGATGCTCCAAAAGCTGCTTTAATTAAAAATCGGAATGCATTAAATAATATATCTAATAATATTTATAATTTCATAAATTCATCAGATATAGTTCCTATGATTGTTCCAGAAGAATTTGGATTTAGAAGATATGGAATAGATAAAATTTATGATTTAAATAAAGATGATAATTTATTATCAAAATTAAATGAGAATTATAAATTTGGATATAATAATTATATAGATGAATATGCTTTTTCATTATTAGAAAATAATGATTCAATTGAATTAAAAATAAATGATGATTTTATTTTATATATTAATAATATAGATGTTGAAATAACTATGGAAGAATATTTTAATGATTTAATTTCTTATTTAATTTCTATTTTTCAAACAAGAAAAAATTATAGCGATATTATAGATGATATGATTGTTGAGATTTTTTCTAATTATGCAAATTTAAAATATTCTGATAAAATAATTTTTATTAATTCATTAATAGATAATTTAGAAAATATGAATTTAATGAATTTGATTTTTTATAAAAATATTTCTAAAATAATTTCATCTTCATTTGAAGATGTTAATGTTAATTTAACAGATAATTGTATTAAAAAAATTGATAATTTTTCTAAAATTATTATAAATGAAATTATAAGCTTATTAGATAGCGAATATTTTGGAGAAATATTTGCTACATTATATATTAATTTATCAAAATTAATTAATAATCATTATCCATATTTATTATTTTCTATTATCAATTCTATAGAATAAAAATTAATAAATCATTATTTTAATGTTTAAAACTATTTATTGAAATGCATTATAAATTATAATATAATTTTAAAGTGAATATAGGGGTTTTGAAAATGAATAATGTATTTATTGTGGGATGTAAGGGACTTCCTGCACAATATGGTGGTTTTGAAACATTTGTTGATAATCTTACTAAAAGAAAAATTAATAAAGATATATATTATCATGTTGCTTGTCTAGATGATCATTTTGAAGATTTTATATATAATGATTCTCATTGTTTTAAAATGAAAGTAAAAGAAAAGGGTTCATCAAGAGCGATGTTTGCCGATATAATTGCTTTAAAATATATTATTGAATATGTTAAAAATAATAATATTTTAAATTTTACTGTTTTAATATTAGCATCAAGAATTGGTATTTTTTATAAAAAATATGAAAAAATCATTCATAAATTAAATGGAAAACTAATTTTAAATCCAGATGGATTTGAATGGATGAGAAATAAATGGAATTTTTTCATAAAAAAATATTGGAAATATAGTGAAAGAAAAATGGTTAAATATTCTGATTTAATTGTTTGTGATTCTATAATTAAAAAAAATTATATTGATAATAAATATAAAAAATATAAAAAAGAAACTAAATATATTGCATATGGAGCAGATTTAGAAGAAGTAAATGATAAAGATGCAATTGATTTTGTATATAATTTTAATAAAAATAAATCCATAATTTCTAATTCATATTATTTAGTTGTTGGTAGATTTGTACCTGAAAAT
Organism: uncultured Acholeplasmatales bacterium; assembly: GCA_905236965.1. Lineage (GTDB taxonomy): Bacteria > Bacillota_I > Bacilli_A > Acholeplasmatales > Anaeroplasmataceae > Anaeroplasma. The sequence continues at coordinate 4,756 of CAJOQR010000063.1, forward strand.
AATTATGAGATAATAATTAAAGAATTTATGAAATCAAATACAAAAAAAGATTTAGTAATAATTACATCATATGAAAATTCTAAATTTTATAATGAATTAAATAATAAATTACATTTTGAAAAAGATAAAAGAATTAAATTTGTTGGAACAGTTTATAATTCTTTATGCTTAAAATTAATTAGATTAAATGCTTATGCATATATACATGGTCATTCTGTAGGTGGAACAAATCCTTCGCTTTTAGAAGCTATGGCTGCAACTAAATTAAATTTATTATATGATTGTGCATTTAATAAAGAAGTAGCAAAGAATTCTGCAATATATTGGAATAAAGAAAATGATTCATTAAAGAATATAATTGATTTAATAGATTATTTAGATCAAGATAAAATAGATAATTATTCTAAATTATCAAAAGAAATAATATATTATAATTATAGGTGGGAATTTATTGTTGATAATTATGAAAAATTATTTTTAGAAGGAAAATAAAAATGAAAATTTTACATTATTGCCTTGGAATACCTCCTTATGCAACAGGAGGTTTAACTATCTATGCATTAGATTTAGTTAAATCACAAATGAAAAATAATGAAGTTTTTATGATATATCCTGGATATAAAAATAAAAATATTAAATTAAAAAAAATAAAAAATAAAGAAAACATTAATTTATATAGAATTGATGGATTACTTCCTTTAGCTTTAACATATGGTGTTGCAAATGTTAATGATTTTATTGGTCATAAGGATATATCAATAATTAAAAAAGAATTTGATAAATTATTTTTAAATGTTGATATCCTACATCTTCATACAATTCAAGGATTATATCCAGAAATATTAGAATATTTTAAAAATAATAATACTAAAATTATTTTAACAACCCATGATTTTTATCCTTTTTCTTTATCAACAAAATTATATGAAGATGAATTATTAAATATAAAAAATAATGTTATTAAGTCTTTAAATGCACCATCTAAAAATATTTTATATTTAAATAGATACCCCTTTATAAATAAATTAAAAAAAATAAAAATTATAAAAAAATTATTTAATAAAAAATATAAAATAAAAGATGATGATAAAATAGAAGAAAAATATTATAAAAATTATATTATAGAATCAAATAAATTATATTCTTTTTATAATGATATATTGAATTTAATTGATTTAATACATGCAAATTCAAAAAAAAGTTATGAAGTATATAATAAAAAATGTAAAAATGTAAAAAAATTATTAATAACACATGAAAAAATAAAAAAATATAATATCATTAAAAATGAAAATGATATTTTAAATATAGCTTATTTTGGAGAAGAGATTGAAGAAAAAGGCTTCAATTTAATATTAGATGTATTAGATGAAATATATCAAAATAATAAAAATTTTATTTTAAAATGTTATGGTTATGATAATTTATATAAAAGAGCTTATATAAAATATATGGGGCATTATAAATTAGATGATTTAAAAATAATTTATAAAGATATTGATTTAGTTTTATTTCCAACGCTTAATATTGAAAGCTTTGGTTTTGTAGGGCTTGAAGCATTAGCTTATAATACACCTTTAATTACATCAAAAAATGCCGGGATTAAAGAATTATGTAATAAAGATTACATTATTAATGATAAAGACGAATTAAAAGAATTATTAATTAAAATTATTAATGATAAATCAATTTTAAATAATTATTTTAATTATGATTTAGAAATAAAAGATTTTAATGAGCATGCAGATGATGTAATAAATATATTATATAGAGGTGAATCTTAAATTGAAATTTAAAAAATTAATAAAAAAAATAATATCACCATTTAGAAGAATAGGCTTAAAAAATAAAGATTTTACAATCATTTGTAATAATTGCTTTGCAGGTCATTATTATGATAATTATAATTTAATGTATAGAAGTCCAACAATTGGTTTAATAATACCACCTAAATCATACATAAAATTTGTTTCAAATATAAATTATTATTTAGAAAAAGATTTAGAAGAAGTAAAAGCAAAAGATTTAAAATGCTATGAAATGTTAAAAAGAAAAGATCCAAAAGCATTATTAAAGCCAGTAGATGAATTAATTTGTGCAAAATTAGAGGATGTTGAAATAATTTTTTTACATTATGATAATTTTAATGATGCTAAAAATAAATGGAATAAAAGAAAATTAAGAATTAATTTTAATAATATTTTATATAAATTTAATGATCAAAATGAATTAGAAGATTGTGACTTTTATGATTTTATGAATTTATGCTTTAAAAATAAATTATTTATTACTTCAAATAAAAAATATTTATCAAAAAATTCATTTTTTGTTAAAAAATATGAAAAAGAAGGTTATGTATTAGATGATCTTCATACTAATTTTAAATTTAAAAAATATATAAATCATATTAAAAGAGGATAAAAAATTGAATGATGCGGTTATAGTTTTAAATTATAATAAATCAAATTTAATAAAAAATATTATTAATAAATTTTTATCATTTAAAGATATGCCACATTTATTTATTGTTGATAATAAATCAGATGATATAAATTTACCCCTTTTAAAAAATTTAGAAAATAATATAAATAATAATTTAATTCATTTTATTTATAATGATTCAAATTTAGGATATGCAAAAGGTAATAATGTAGCTTTAAATTTAATTTATAATGAATTTTCATTTGATAATGTATTTATTATGAATCCTGATGTTATTATAGAAGAAGAAATTATAAATTATATTTCTAATTTTATAAAAAACAATAAAGATGCAGGTGTTGTAACAATTGCTCATGTTGATGAAAATTTTAATTTTAATCAACGACAAGGATGGGATATAATAAATTATAAAACAGAAATTAAAACATGTTTTTATTTAGGAAGAAAATCATATTATAAAAAAATTCCAACTAAATTTGATTTAGATATTAATAAAATAGATGTCATAGATGGATCATTTTTTGGAATTAGTTTAAAATTATTTTTTGAAATTAATTTTTTTGATCCAAATACATTTTTATATTATGAGGAAAATATAATTGGTTATAAATTAAAAAATAAAGGATATCAAAATTATATTTTAAATTATAAAATTAATCCAATTCATAACCATAATGAAAGTATTACATCAAAAATTAAATTTAGAAAAAATTGGAAATGTTATAATAAATCAAAAAAATATTATTGTAAAAATTATTTAAAAATAAATATTTTAAAAAGAATAATTTTGAATATTTGTATTTTTATTTCAAATATTGAAGCTATTTTTATTGGAATATTTAAAAAAATATAGAAATTAAAGGAGAAATATATATGGATTTAGTAATTTTAGCAGCCGGAATGGGTTCAAGATTTGGAGGATTAAAACAAATTGAGCCAATAGATGAATATGATAATTTTATTATTGATTATTCTATTTATGATGCAATAAAAGCAGGATTTGATAGAGTTATATTTATTATAAAAGAAGAAAATTATGATATTTTTAAAGAAACAATAGGAAAAAGAATTGAAAAAAGAATAGAAACACATTATTGCTTTCAAAAATTAGAAGATATACCTTTAGGATATAATTTACCAAAAGATAGAATTAAGCCTTTAGGCACAGCTCAAGCTATTTTAGAAGCTAAAAATTATGTAAAAGATAAATTTATAATTATTAATGCAGATGATTTTTATGGTGCTGATTCTTTTTTAGTTGCAGCAAAATTTTTAAATTCTTTAAAAAAGGATTCAAAGGGTATCTATGGTAATGTTGGATACCATGCAATAAATACAATTACTGATAATGGTTCTGTTAAAAGAGGAGTATTATATTTTGATGAATATAATAAATTAATTTCTTTAGTTGAATCTAATATTGAAAAAGTAAATAATAAATTAATTGCAGCACCATTAGATGATATAAATAATAAAAAAGAAATTAAAAATGATACTTTAGTCTCAATGAATATGTTTTGCTTTACAAAAGATATAATGGATAGATTAGAAGAAGAATTTATCAATTTTTTAGAAAATAATAAAAATAATTTAGATAAATGTGAATATTTAATACCTTCTGTAGTAAGTGATTTAATTAAAAAAGGTGAAGCTACAGTTGATGTTTTAGAAACAAAAGCTCAATGGTATGGAGTTACATATAAAGAAGATAAAGATTATGTTGTTAATTCATTAAAAAAATTAACAAGCGATGGAATTTATCCAAAAGGATTATGGAATAAATAATTTTAAAACGCTTTAAAAAATATTTTTCCTTGTAATAATATAAAACAAGTTTTATAATTATAGTGCTTATGGGACCATTTATGGCCTAGAAAGATGAGGAAAATAATATATGAATAATAGTTTAAAAATTAAAAGACTTGTTGGAATAGCAACTCTTACTGCTTTAGTAATTGTATTACAATTTATTTCAACATATGTCAAAATTGGTAATTTATCAATTACCTTAGCTTTAATACCTATTGTAGTGGGAGCTATTTTATATGGCCCTTTAGCAGGTTTGTTTTTAGGTATGGTTATGGGTGTTGTTGTAATTGTTGATCCATCAACAATCCAATTTTTTATGCCAATTAATCCTTTTGCAACAATCTTATTGTGCTTATTAAAGACAGGACTTGCTGGATTAATTTCAGGGTTATTATTTAAATTAATTAACAAATTAAAATTTAAAGGTAGTTTTTATGTTGCAATTATTGTTGCATCACTTGTATGTCCAATAATTAATACATCTTTATTTATTATAGGTGCGTCTATATTCTTTAAAGAATTATATGGCGCTGATAATACGTTTATAACAGTTTTTAGTTTAGTTATTACAACTAATTTTGCAATTGAATTTGCAATAAATGTAATTTTAAGCCCTGCTTTAGTTTCTTTAATTAAAGCATTAACTAGAAATTATAATTTAGGCTTTTCAATAGAATATAATGATGATGAAAAAGTAATTGATGAAGATATTACTATTGCAGCAGAATAATTAGGAGATAAAATGGTTTTATTAGTTGATATTGGCAATTCAAATATTGTTTTTGGAATCGCAGAAGAAAATAATTTAATAAATTCATTCAGAATCAAAACTTTTGATAATAAAACATCTGATGAATATTATTTATTAATAAAACCATTGCTTGATAATTATAATATTGATGATGTTATTATTTCATCAGTTGTACCAATTATAACTAGTTCATTAAAGAAAATGTTTCAATCAAGATATAATATTAACGCTAAAATTGTCGGCCCTGGTGTTAAAACAGGTATTCAATTAAAGGTTGATGATCCCAAAAGCGTTGGCGCTGATATTATATGTGATGCTGTAGGTGCATCTAAGCATTATAATGAATCAATTATAATTGATTTAGGTACTGCAACAAAATATATTTATGTTAAAAATAATATTTTTTATGGTTGTTCAATTGCACCTGGCGTTGCAGTTTCTATGAGAGCATTAGTATCAAGTGCTGCATTGCTTCCAAATATAGAAATTGTTTGTCCTAAAAAAGTAATTTCTACAAATACAATTTCATGTATGCAATCTGGTGTTATATTTGGTGCTGCATCACAAGTTGATGGTATGATTGAAAGAATTAAAGAAGAATTAAATAATCCAGATATTCATGTTATTGCAACAGGAGGATTATCTAGTTTAATTGTACCTTTATGCAAAAATAAAATAGAAAGATTTGAAAACCTTACAATTGAAGGTCTTTTAGATATTTATTCTAAAAATAAAACGGAAGCTTAAACAAGCTTCCTTTTTTAAAAGGGTGATAATATGTATATATTTTTAACTATTTTAACAATTTTTTTAATAATATTTATAATATTTTTTATTATTTGTTTTATAATTCATAATAAAATTTTTGGCAAAAGATTTGAATTAGATAATAAAATAAATTATTATCAAGAAACAGATTTCAATTGTTTAAAAGAAGAAATATCATTTAAAATTAAAAATTTAAAAATTAATGGATTATTAATTTATCCTAAAAAAGAATATGATGATTCTAAAATAATTATTTATTGTCATGGATTAAATTCTTCTAAAGAAGCTTATATGCAAGATGTATCTTATATTGCAAAAGAAGGATTTTTAGTTTATTGTTTTGATTATATTGGCATTAATTCATCAGATGGTAAAAATATAGGTGGTCTTGCTAATGGATTAAAATCTGCCAATTATGCAGCTAAATTTATTCATGAAAAATTTCCTGATAAAAAAATATATATAATTGGACATTCATGGGGAGCTTTTAATGCAATAAATTCTTTAAAATATAATCCATATATTGAAAAGGTTTGTGCAATTTCCCCTTTTATATCAATTAATAAAGCTATGTTTAATGTATTAAATAAATTAAAATTCTTATCTTTTTATTTTGAATTAATAGAAGGAATTAAATATAAAAAATATGCTTTTTCAAATTCTATAAATACTTTAAAAAATTATAATGGTAAAGCATTAATTATTCATTCTAAAGATGATTTAATAGTGCCTTTTGAATCATCAACAAATAAATTAATAAACAAATATAAAGATGAAAAAAGATATGAATTTTTAATTTTAGAAAATAAAAATCATAACCCTCAATATAAAATAGAATCAGTAAAAAAATTAAATGATTTCCAAAATAAAATTAAAAATTTAAATGCTTATGAATTAGATTCATATATGAATGGAATAGATTTTAAGAAGCTTGGAGAATTAGATGATTTTGTAATGAATAAAATTATCGATTTTTTTAAAGAAAAGTAATCTATTTTTGATTACTTTTTTATATTTTAATGTTATAATTTAAATAACGATTATCGATACATTAAAGAGGTATTTTAAATGATTTTACAAAAAACAGAAAAATTTACATTATCTAGATTAAATAATATACAATTATTAAAAGACTTAGATGATGAATCAAAAAAAATTATGCAAGAATATTTAGATGTTGAAAGTGATTATCGATATGCATTAAGAGAAATGTCAGCAAAATTAGAAAATTTAGATGATTATTGCCAACGTCATTTTGATCATAATCCAATTCATCATATGGAATCTAGAATTAAAACTCCTGAATCTATTTTAGAAAAAATGACAAGAAGAGAATATCCTATGGATTTTGAATCTCTTCAAAAAAATATATATGATATTGCAGGAATAAGAGTAATTTGTAATTATATTAATGATATATATCAAATAATTAATTTATTATGTCAACAAAGAGATTTAGCTATACAGGTAAAAAAAGATTATATAATATCACCAAAGCCAACAGGCTATAGAAGCTTACATATAGTTTTTGATGTTGAATTATATTTTAATAATAAAATAAAAAAAGTACCTGTTGAAATTCAATTTAGAACAATAGCTATGGATATGTGGGCATCCTTAGAGCATGAATTAAGATATAAAAGTAATAATAATTTAACAGAAGAAGAAAAACAAAATTTAAAAAATTATTCTGATACTTTGTATAATATTGATTTAAATATGCAAAGAATATATATTGCGAATACAGTTGGTTTTGGAGGTAAAAAAGAAGATGATTGATTTTGATGCTTTAATTGCTAAATATCAAAAATTAGGTGTGTCAAAAAATGATTTACCAACTAAAGATATGATAAAAACAGAAGATGATATTATAGCTATAAAAAAAGCTGCTTTTATAAATAATGCTGTTTTAGATGAAGTTGCAAAAAAAATAAAAGTAGGCATGTCAACTGAAGAAATTAATACAATTGTTCATAATAAAACTATTGAAATGGGAGGAATTCCTGCACCATTAAATTATGAAGGATTTCCTAAAAGTGTTTGTACATCAATAAATGATATGGTATGTCATGGTATACCTTGTAAAGCAGATATATTAAAAGATGGTGATATAATAAATGTTGATTGTACAACAATTGTTGATAATCATTATGCTGATGCCTCAAGAATGTTTATGATTGGAAATGTTTCAAAAGAAATGCAAAGATTAGTCAAAGTAGCAAAAGAATCTTTAGATTTAGCAGTTAAAAATTTAAAGCCTTTTTCAAGATTAAGAGATATAGGCTATACAATTGAAAAATATGTAAAATCACAAGGCTTTTCAGTAGTCCATGAAATAGGTGGACATGGTGTAGGTAATGATTTTCATGAAGATCCATTTGTATTTCATTATGGAAAAAAAGGAACAGGAATGGTTTTATTTCCAGGAATGGTTATAACTATTGAACCAATGGTTAATGAAGGATCTAGGCATGTTTTTTTAGATGCTTCAAATAATTGGACAATATATACAGATGATGGTGGTTGGTCAGCACAATGGGAATATACAATTTGGATTAAAGAAGATGGAGTAGAAATAATAGCTTATTAAGGAGTTGATTTTATTGGAAATAAAATTAAATAATGAAACTATTAAAGCTATAAATATTTTAGAATCTCATGGATATTTAGCATATGTAGTTGGTGGATATATTAGAGATTTAATATTAAATGTTGAACCACATGATGTTGATTTATTAACAGATGCAACATTAGAAGAGGTTAGATTTATATTTAGTGATTATAAAATTGTTGATTATAAAAAAAATTCTTTAACATTAGGTGTTATTATAGATGGTAGATATTTAGAAATATCAACATTTGATGGTAAAAATTTAGAAGAAGATTTAGCTAATAGAGATTTTACAATAAATGCAATTGCATATTCTAAAACAGATGGAATAATTGACCCTTATGGTGGAATTAATGATATCAATGATAAAATAATAAAAACTATTAATGATCCTATAATTTCATTATGTAAATCTCCAATTAGAATTATAAGAGCAATTTATTTTTCTATTATAAAAGAATTTAAAATTGATAAAGAATTAAAGGATGTTATTTTAACAAGAACAGATTTATTATCTAATATTAATCCTGCTAGATATAAAAAATTTTTAGATGTTGTTATGTTATCTAAAAAGCCTTCTTTAATAATTGAGGAATATTTTGAAGTTTTTTGTTATATTTTTCCTCATTTAAAAAATACATATAAATTTAATCAAAATTCTAAATTTCATAATTTAGATGTTTTTGAGCATACAATGAAGGTTTTAGATTTTTCATCTCCTAATTTAATATTAAGATATGCTGCATTTTTTCATGATATAGAAAAGCCTAGTTGTTATAAAATTGATGAATTTAATGATGTTCATTATTATAATCATAATATTTTATCTGCAGAATATTCATCAATTAAATTAAAAGAATTTAATTATTCAAAAGAATTTATTTTAAGAGTTTATAATTTGGTTTTATATCATGATATAATTTTAGATAAAAACCCTATAATTTTAAAAAAATTTTTAAATGATTTTGGAACATATGATCTTGATTTATTTTTCGAATTAAAAAAATGTAATATTTTAGGTCAAAATCAAATTTTATATAATAGGTTAAATGAATTAGATGAAATTAAAGAACTAACTTTAAATTTATCAAAAGATAAATAAAAAACAAATCCAGAATAATCTAGATTTGTTTTTTTATTAATTAATCAAGCTTAGTTCCACACTTAGAACAAAATTTAGATTTGTAATCATTTATTTGTTGGCAGCTAGGACATTCTTTTTTTATTTTAGTTCCACATTTAGGACAGAATATATTTTCTAAATTTAATGTTTCTCCACAATTAGGACAATTATTACCTATTGTTTCATTAATTAAATTTGTTGTATATCCAGTAACAACAATTTTAAATCCTAAAGAAGTTATTACCAAACCTATTCCACCAACAACACCACAAGGAATAAAAAGTATGAATGGAATTATAATTATTGCAGAAAATCCATTTGGACCAAAAGAATTAAAACCTGCTGTTAAAATTATTACAAAGCATATAAAAACTCCCAAAAATCCACAAATTGTAAGTGTCAATCCAATTGATAATAATTTTTTTCTTAAATTTTTTGCTTTTATAGAGTTTGCAACATTATTAGCATCTGCATTTAAAGTTTTAATTGTTTCTTCTAAATTTTTAAACATTTTTTCTAACTCCCTCCCCTAATTAATTTTATATTATATTATATAATTTTATTTTTTAAAAGATTAATCATTTTTTTCATCTAATTCTTGATAAATTTGTATTAAATCAGATTCATTAAATATATATTTTTTATTGCAAAAATTACATGTTATTTCACATTTTTTATCAGTGTTTAGAATATCTTTTATTTCCATTTTACCAAGTGATTTAATTCCTCTTTTAAATCTATCATAAGAACAATTACAAAAATAATTTAATTCTTTTTCTTCTAATAGCTTATAATCTCCATCAGTGATTTCTTTTATGATATCTATAGCTGTATATCCTTCATCAATCATTTGACTACATGGCTTTATATTTTTTAATTTATTTTCTAATTTTGTAATATCTTCATCCGTTGCTCCTGGCATTACTTGAATTAAAAAACCACCACTTGCTTTAACTTTTGATTCTGTATCAAATAAAACACCTAAACCAACGGCAGATGGAATTTGTTCTGATTTTGCAAAATAATAACTAAAATCTTCAGCAATTTCTCCTGATACAAGCTCAACAGAAGAAGAAAATGGCGCTCTCATATGTAAATCTTTAACAACTTCTAAATGACCATTTCCTATAGCATCTTTTACATCTAAATGCCCATTATTGTATGATAAATATACACCTGGATTTGTAACAAAGCCTCTAACTAGGCCATCTGTTGCTTCAACAATTATTTTTCCAATTGGCCCATCGCCTTCAATTTTAATGTTTAAATATTCACCAGATTTATAAGTTGAACTCATTATTGCACCAATAGTAAGTGTTCTACCTAAAGCTGCAGCAGAAGTTGGCCACATATTAAATATTTCTTGATAATGTTTAACTATATCTGTTGTAATTGCTGCATAGATTCTTACTGTTTCATGCATACAATATGCTTTTTGTAAATAATTTTTCATAAAAAACACCTCGAAATTTATTATATCACAAAATATTTTTATTTCATTAAAATAGTTTTTATGTATTTATTTTAATATTAATTTTATTCATAAATTTAATAAAAATATCTAAAAAAGTTTATGAAAACGCTTTAATTGTTGTTTTTTATTCATAAATTATTGACTATTAAAAAATAATAATTATAATGAAAGTATCTATTTTGGACTGGCGCCTTAATAGATAACCTAGCAAAGATAGTTTAATATTTAAACTTGAGTATAATTATGGGACTAATGGTTAGATTCATAATTATTAGTTCTAAAGAAAATCTAGAACAGCTTAAGTTGTTCTTTTTTCTTTTTTTACTAGGATATAAAAAGCTTTGATTTGAGAGTAGTAAAATATTTGATTTTTATAGAGAGTTCTGGATGGTGGAAGCAGAATAATATATAATATTTGAATGAACTTAATGAGCTTTATCGTATTCCTGCGTTAAAGGTTTGAGGTGGCTTAATATTTAAGCAATAAGAGTGGTACCGCGATTTTATCGTCTCTTTCAATTTATTGAAAGAGGCCTTTTTTTATGTTAAAATGAATATTGGAGGTAATTAAGAATGGGAAAAGGTATAAAAAAAGTCGTATTAGCATATTCAGGAGGATTGGATACATCTATTATAATTCCATGGTTAAAGGAAAATTATGATAATTGTGAAGTAATAGCTGTATCTGGAAATGTTGGACAATCTGATGAATTAGAAGGATTAGAAGAAAAAGCAAAAAAGTCTGGAGCTTCTAAATTATATATTGAAGATTTAAATAAAGAATTTGTAGAGGATTTTATTTTCCCTACTGTTAAAGCAGGAGCAAAATATGAAAAATATTTATTAGGAACATCTTTTGCTCGTCCTATTATTGCAAAAAGAATTGCAGAAATTGCAATTAAAGAAGGTGCTGATGCAATTTGTCATGGTTGCACAGGTAAAGGTAATGACCAAGTTAGATTTGAATTAACTATTAAAGCTTTTGCACCAAATATAAAAATAATTGCACCATGGAGAGAATGGAATATTAAATCACGTGATGAAGAAATTGATTATGCAGAAGCACATAATATTCCTTTAAGAATTTCTAGGGAAACTAATTATTCAAAAGATAAAAATTTATGGCATTTATCACATGAAGGTTTGGATTTAGAAGATCCTGCTAATGAACCACTTTATGACAAACCAGGATTTTTAGAATTAGGTGTATCTCCTTTTGCTGCACCTGATAAGCCAGAATATGTAACACTTCATTTTGAAAAAGGTATACCAACAGAAATTAATGGTAAAAAATTAAATCCTGTCGATTTAATTTGGGAATTAAATAAAATAGGCGGTAGAAATGGTATTGGAATTTTAGATATTGTAGAAAATAGATTAGTTGGTATGAAAAGTCGTGGTGTATATGAAACACCTGGTGGAACTATTTTATATGAAGCCCATGAATTATTAGAATCTATTACTTTAGATAAAGAAACATCACATTATAAAAAATTTATATCAGATAAATTTGCTGACTTAGTTTATAATGGTTTATGGTATACACCTTTACGTGAGGCTTTATCAGCTTTTGTTGATAAAACACAAGAACATGTTACTGGTGATGTTAAATTAAAATTATATAAAGGTAATATAATTCCAGCTGGAATTACATCACCTTGGTCACTTCATAATATGGATATTGCATCATTTGATGATGATGGTGGTGCATATAATCAAGCTGATTCAGCAGGATTTATTAATTTATTTGGCTTACCTGTTAAAGTGCAAGCAATGGTTAATGAAAAGAATAAAAATTTAAAATAATTTTGAGGTGTAATATGGCTAAAATGTGGGCAGGAAGGTTTAAAAAAGAAGAAAATAAAGAAGTTAATGATTTTAATTCATCTATATCTTTTGATTCAAGAATGTATAAAAATGATATATTAGGCTCAATTGCTCACGCAACAATGCTTGGCAATCAAAATATTATTGAACAAAAAGATTCTGAATTAATTATAAAAACATTATCAGAAATATTAGAAGATATTGATAATGGTAATTTAGAATTTTCAAATGATGCTGAAGATATACATATGTTTATTGAAGGAGAGCTTACAAAAAGAATTGGTGATATAGGTAAAAAGCTTCATACAGCAAGATCTAGAAACGATCAAGTAGCTTTAGATATAAGACTTTATTTAAAAGAAGAAGTTGAAACTATAAAATCTTTAATTTGTAAATTATTAAACGAAATAATTAATTTAGCAGAAGAAAATAAATATACTATTATGCCAGGCTATACTCATTTACAAAGAGCACAACCTATTACTTTTGCAAATCATTTATTAGCTTATGCATATATGCTAAAGCGTGATTTAAATCGTTTTGATGATGCTTTAAATAGAATGAATTATTCACCACTTGGATCTTGTGCTTTAGCTGGAACAACATATCCTATTGATAGAGATTTTGTCGCAGAAAGACTAAATTTTAAAGGAATTGTAAAAAATAGTTTAGATGGTGTTTCCGATAGAGATTTTTGTTGTGAGATTGCAAGTGCAGCATCTATATTAATGATGCATTTATCTAGATTTTCTGAAGAAATTATTTTATGGAGCTCATGGGAATTTAAATTTATTGAGCTTGATGATGCTTATTCAACAGGTTCATCCATAATGCCTCAAAAGAAAAATCCTGATATTTGTGAATTAATTAGAGGAAAAACTGGAAGAGTTTATGGTGATTTAAATACATTACTTGTTATGCTTAAAGGATTACCTTTAGCATATAATAAAGATATGCAAGAAGATAAAGAAGCAATTTTTGATGCACTTGATACTGTTAAGATGTGTTTATCAATTTTTACTCCTATGTTAAAAACTATGAAAATAAATAAAGATAATATGCGTAAAGCTGCAGCTAAGGGTTTTATTAACGCAACAGATTTAGCTGATTATTTAGTAAAAAAAGGAATGCCTTTTAGAGATGCATATAAAATTTCTGGAAGTATTGTTGCATATTCAATTGATAATGATTTAGTTTTAGAAGAAATTAAATTAGATAAATATAAAGAATATTCTCAACTTTTTGAAAATGATTTATATGATGCCATAGATTTAGAAAAAGCTACTTTTAGAAGAACTAGCAAAGGAGCATCAGGTATTGAATCAGTTGAAGCTCAAATAAATGATTTAAGGAGCTAAATATGAAATATAAAATTTTTATTGATGGAAAAGAAGGAACTACTGGACTTCAAATTTTTGATAGATTCAAAAATAGATCTGATTTAGAATTAATAACTTTACCAGATGAATTAAGGAAAGATATAAATGCTAGAAAAAAATGTATAAATTCATCAGATATTACATTTTTATGCTTACCAGATGAAGCATCTATAGAAGCAGTATCTTTGCTTTCAAATAATCATACAAAAATAATAGATGCATCTACTGCTCATAGAACATTATCTAATTGGGCATATGGTTTTCCTGAATTAGGTATAGAATTTAGGAATAAAATAAAAAATAATCAATTAGTGGCTGTACCAGGCTGTTATGCATCAGGATTTCAAGCTATTGTTTATCCTTTAGTAAAATTAGGAATTGTTCCTTTTGATTATCCTTTTTCTGTAAATGCTATTTCAGGATATAGTGGTGCGGGTAAAAAAGGAATTTCACAATATGAAAATAGCGAAAGAGAAAATGAATTTGATGCTCCAAGATTATATGCAATGGGACAAATGCATAAGCATTTAAAGGAAATGAAATTAATTTCTGGATTAAAAGAAGAACCACTTTTTAATCCATATGTATGTGATTTTTATGAAGGAATGCTTGTAACTGTTCCTTTTTATGTTGATAAATTAAATAAAAAAATCACACCAAAAGAAATTCATGAAATTTTATTTAATTATTACAAAGGACAAAAATTTATAAAAGTTATGCCTTTTTTAGAAAAAGGTACAGAAACAGGATTTTTATCAGCAAATCATTTAGCTGGAAAAGATTATTTAGAAATTTATGTTTCAGGAAATGAAAATAGAATTTCTATAACATCTTGTTTAGATAATTTAGGAAAAGGTGCATCAGGTGCTGCAATCGAATGCATGAATATTATGCTAGGCATTGAAGATGATTTTGGACTAAATATATAGGAGGCTTTAAATTATGAAAATAATTGATGGTGGAGTTTGTGCTCCAAAAGGCTTTATGGCAAATGGAATACATGCAGGAATTAGATACAATAAATCAAAATTAGATTTATCATTAATTAAATCTGATGTTTTAGCAAACGCAGCAGCTGTTTATACATCTAATTTAGTTAAAGGCGCTCCAATTTATGTTACAAAAGCGAATATAAATGATGGAAAAGCTATTGCGATGCTATGTAATAGTGGAAATGCTAATACATGCAATGCTGATGGTATTGAAATTGCAACAAGATGCTGTGAAATTTTATCAGAAAATTTAAAAATCAAGTCTAATGATGTAATTGTTGCATCTACTGGTGTTATTGGTCAACCACTTTCTATTAAACCATTTGAAGAAGGAATTCCTTTATTAGTTAAAGGCTTAGAATCAAATTCTTTAGCTGCAACTAAAGCATGTCAAGGAATTATGACAACAGATACTAAAATAAAACAAATTGCATTAGAATTTGAAATAGGTGGTAAAACAGCAAAATTAGGCGCTATGACAAAAGGATCTGGTATGATTTCACCTTCTATGGCTACAATGCTATGCTTTGTTACAACAGATGTTTCTATATCATCTTTTATGCTTGATAAGGCTTTACATGAGGTTGCAGATGAATCATTTAATATGTTATCTGTTGATGGAGATACATCTACAAATGATATGTTATCAATTATGGCTAATGGATTAGCAGGAAATGAATTAATTAATTCTTATAATGAAGAATATGATAAATTTAAAGATGCATTATCTTTTGCTTGTAAAGAATTAGCAAAACAAATGGCAAAGGATGGAGAAGGCGCAACAAAATTAATTATTTCAAGAGTAAATGGCGCAAAAACAATAGAAGATGCAAGATGTGTTGCTAAATCTATAATTAAATCATCTTTGTTAAAAGCTGCAATGTTTGGCGCAGATGCAAATTGGGGAAGAGTTTTATGTGCAATAGGTTATTCTAAAGCAAATGTTGATATTGAAAAGGTAGACATGTCTTTTTCTTCTAAAAAAGGAGAAATTATAGTATGTAAAAAAGGGGCTGGTATTCCTTTTTCAGAAGAAATTGCAAAAGAAATTTTATTAGAAGATGAAATTTATATTAACGTTAATTTAAATGATGGCTTTTCATATTCAGAAGGATATGGTTGTGATTTAACATATGATTATGTAAAGATTAACGGAGATTATAGAAGTTAATTTTTGGAGGGTTTAAATATGGTTGGACTAGATGAAAGAGCTAAAATATTAAGTGAAGCTTTGCCATATATTTTAAAATATAAAGAAAAAATAATAGTAATTAAATATGGTGGAAACGCCATGGTTGATGAAGATTTGAAATCAAAGGTTATGGAAGATGTTGTAATGCTATCAAGCCTTGGAATGAAGGTTGTGTTAGTTCATGGTGGCGGTCCTGAAATATCTTCTATGCTTAAAAAAGTAGGCAAAGAATCAAAATTTGTTAATGGTCTTCGTGTGACTGATGAAGAAACAGCCGATATAGTTACTCAAGTTTTAGCTGGAAAGGTAAATAAAAATTTAGTTAAACAATTAAATTTAGCTGGTGGTAAAGCCATAGGACTTTCTGGGCTTGATTCAGGATTAATAGAAGCTGAACCTTTAAAAAAAGAACTTGGATTTGTTGGTAATATAGTTAATATTAATCCAAATATTATTTTTGATTTATTAGATAAAGGATACATTCCTGTTGTATCAACAATTGGATATGATAAATCAGGTAATGTTTATAATATAAATGCAGATACAGCAGCTGCTAGAATAGCTGGTGCTTTAAATGCGACTAAATTTATAGCAATGACTGATATTGCTGGTGTATTAAAAGATAAAAATGATTCATCATCTTTAATGAAATATATAAATGTTTCTGAATTAAAAAGCTTAGCAAATTCAAAAATTATTGAAGGTGGAATGATTCCAAAGGTTGAATGCTGTGTTGAAGCAATAAGAAGAGGAGTTAAATATGTTGTTATTATTGATGGCAGAATTCCTCATTCAATTTTAATTGAAATGCTAACTGATGATGGTGCCGGAACAGAATTTAGATAGAGGTATTAATATGCTTGATATAAAAAAAGAAGATAAAGAAAATATTTTAAATACCTATAAAAGATTTGATTTAGTAATAAAAGAAGGTAAAGGTGCTACTTTTTTTGATGAATCAGGTAAAAAATATATTGACTTTTCATCAGGAATTGGTACAAATTCTTTTGGCGCATGTGATGATGAATGGACAAGTGCAATTGAAAAACAAATTCATTTAGTACAACATACTTCAAATTTATTTTATACAGAACCACAAGTTAGATTAGCAATATTATTATGTGAAAAAACAGGTATGAAAAAAGTATTTTTTGCAAATTCAGGTGCTGAAGCAAATGAATGTGCTATAAAAGCTGCAAGAAAATATTCATATGATAAATATGGCTCAGATAGATATGAGATTATAACTTTAGTTAATTCATTTCATGGTAGAACTATTGCTACATTATCAGCAACAGGTCAAGATGTTTTTCATAATTATTTTTATCCTTTTGTTGATGGCTTTAAATATGCTATAGCAAATGATATTGATAATTTATCTAATTTAATAAATAATAAAACTTGCGCAATAATGATTGAAACAATTCAAGGTGAAGGCGGAGTTAATGCATTAAATGAAGAATATATTAAATATATTGATAAAATTTGCAAAGAAAAAGATTTAGTTTTTATTGTAGATGAAGTTCAAACAGGTAATGGAAGAACAGGCTATCTATATAGCTATATGGAATATGGTGTATCACCAGATATAGTTACAACTGCAAAAGGTTTAGCTGGTGGATTACCTTTTGGCGCAATTCTTTTTTCAAATAAATTAGAAAATACATTATCATATGGAGATCATGGAACTACATTTGGTGGCAATCCTGTTTGTGCTAGTGCGGCATATTCTATTTTAACAAGATTAAATGATGATTTATTTAATCATGTTAAAGAATGTAGAAAAATAATAGAAGAAAGATTAAAAAATGAAAAAAATGTTATATCAATATCTGGAAAAGGATTAATGGTTGGTATTGAATTAAAAGAAGGCATTAAAGCTATTGATGTTGCAAATCAATCAATAAAAAATGGTGTAATTCCTTTAACAGCAAAAACAAAAATAAGACTTTTACCTCCATTAAATATAACATTTGATGAATTAAATTTAGGATTAGATTTATTAATAAAAAGTATTAATGAGGTGGCAAAATAATGGAGCATTTATTAACTTTAGAACAATTATCAAAAGAAGAAATTTTAGATATATTAAATTTAGCTGATCAATTAAAATTCCAAAAGAAAAATGGTATACCACATCCAATTTTAAAAGGAAAAACATTAGGAATGATTTTCCAAAAATCTTCAACAAGAACAAGAGTATCATTTGAAGTAGGTATGCATGAATTAGGTGGCCAAGCATTATTTTTATCATCAAGAGATTTACAAATAGGTCGTGGGGAGCCTATTCAAGATACAGCTAGAGTTTTATCAAGATATTTAGATGGTATAATGATTAGAACCTTTGCTCAAAAGGAAGTAGAAGATTTAGCAAAATATGGCTCAATACCTGTAATTAATGCATTAACTGATTATTGTCATCCATGCCAAGTCTTAGCCGATTTAATGACTATTAGAGAATTTAAAGGCGGTTTTGAAGGATTAAAGGCAACTTTTATAGGTGATGGAAACAATATGGCAAATTCTATAATCGTTGGTTGCTTACGTTTGGGTATGAAAGTATCTATTGCTTCACCTAAAGGTTATGAAGTATGTAAGCATATAGAAGATTTTGCAAATAAAGAATATCCTAATATGTTTGAAAAAACAAATGATCCTTTTATTGCTGCAAAGAATGCTGATGTAATCTTTACTGATGTTTATGCATCAATGGGACAAGAAAATGAAGCAAATGAAAGATTAAAAGCATTTAAAGGATTCCAAGTCAATAAAGAATTGATGCAAATTGCAAATGAAGGATGTATGGTTCAACATTGTCTTCCTGCTCATAGAGAAGAAGAAATTACTAATGAAGTATTTGAAGAACATGCAGCAGAAATTTTTGAAGAAGCAGAAAATAGACTTCATGCTCAAAAAGCTGTTTTAGTAAAATTAATGGGGCCAAAAGAATAAGAGGGTAAAACCTCTTTTTTTAAAAGGATTTATTATGCTTGAATATAAAATGGAAGTTATTCCCCATACAACTCAATGTGATTTTAATAATGATTTAAAAGCGTCAGGTATTGTTGATATATTACAAGATGCAGCAAGATTGCATATACAAAAATTAGGATATGATGATGTTGAAATGAAAAAATTAGGATATTGTTGGGTTTTAACATATGAATGTTTTGAAGTTGTAAAAAGAATTCCTAAATTAGGTGAAAAGATAATTGTTAATACATGGCCACATGAAAAAAGAAAATTAGAATATGATAGAGAAATAGAAATTAGAGATGAATTTAATAATCTTTTAGTAAAATCATATACTAATTGGGTAATTATTGATAGAGAAAAAAGAAATTTAGTAAGAGCAAATGAAGTTATAATAGAAGGCGAATTTAAAGGAAATATAAATTATTCTGGTCCATGTAAAAGAAAAATTAATTTAGGTAAAGGAAATATTTTAAATACATATTTTCATAAAGTTGAATTAACAGATTTAGATACTAATATGCATGTTAATAATGCAAAATATTTAGACTTTATAATGAACTCTATGACAATTGAAGAATATTCACAAATTCATTATTTGGAATTAGCTTTTTACCATGAAGCATTATTATATGATGAAATAAAGGTAATTCATTTTAAAAATGAAGAAAATCTTGATTGCTATAGAGGATTAATAAAAGATATTATTTGCTTTGAAGCAATAATTAAATTAAATAAATAAAAATATTTTTTTAAAAAATTAAAAAATCTCTCTATTATTTATATGAATTAGTAAAAAAATTCATATAACAATTTTAGGGAGGTATAATAAAA
>CAJOQR010000064.1 GCA_905236965.1 uncultured Acholeplasmatales bacterium
ATAGAAATGCAACTGTAACAATTGCTCATTCAAAAACTAAAGATTTAGCAAGCGTAACAAAAGAGGCTGATATTTTAATTGCAGCAGTAGGAAAACCACTTTTTGTTAAAGAAAATATGGTTAAAGAGGGTGCAGTTGTAATTGATGTTGGAGTTAATAGAAATGAAGAAACTGGAAAGCTTTGTGGAGATGTAGATTTTATAAATGTTGAACCAAAAGCTTCTTATATAACAAAAGTTCCTGGTGGAATAGGACCAATGACTATTACTTGTTTATTAGAAAATACAATTGAATGCTTTATTGAGCATAGAAAGGATTAATAATGATTGAAAGATATTCAAGACCAGTAATGCGTAAAATCTGGACTGAAGAAAATAAATTTAATGCATATTTAAAAGTTGAAATATCTAATGCGAAAGCTTGGGCAGAGCTTAATGTTGTACCTAAAGAAGATTTAGCTTTACTAGATAAAGCTACTTTTGATGTTGATAGAATAAAAGAAATAGAACAAATAACAAAACATGATGTTGTTGCTTTTACAAGATGTGTTGGAGAATCATTAGGTGATGAAAAGAAATGGATTCATTATGGTTTAACATCAACAGATGTAGTTGATACAGCAAATGGTTATTTGTTAAAGCAAGCAAATGATATTTTAAGAAAAGATTTACATGAAATTATTAATGTTATAAAATCTAGAGCTTTAGAATTTAAAATGACTCCATGTATTGGTAGAACACATGGTATGCATGCTGATATTACATCATTTGGATTAAAATGGGCATTATGGTATTCTGATATGAATAGATGCTTAGAAAGATTTGAATATGCATGCAAAGAAGTTGAAGTTGGAAAATTATCTGGTGCAGTTGGTAATTTTGCTAATATTCCACCGCAAATAGAAGAATATGTATGTAATGATTTAGGAATTTCTCATGCAGATATTTCAACTCAAGTATTACAAAGAGATAGACATGCATTTTATATGTCTACTTTAGCTTTAATAGCATCTCAATTAGAAAAAATGGCATTAGAAATTAGAAATTTATCTCGCCAAGAGGTAAAAGAGACAGAAGAATTCTTTAATAAAGGACAAAAAGGATCAAGTGCTATGCCTCATAAAAGAAATCCAATTTCTTCTGAAAATATTTGTGGATGTGCAAGAGTAATGCGTGGTTATATGGATACTTTTTATGAAAATATAGCATTATGGCATGAAAGAGATATATCTCATTCAGCAACAGAAAGAATTATTTTACCTGATGCTACTGAATTATTAGATTATATGTTAAATAGATTTAAAGGAATATTAGAAAATTTAACTGTATTCCCTGAAAAAATGATTGAAAATATTAATTTAACTCATGGTGTTATTTTTGCACAAAGAGTTTTATATAAATTAATTGAAAAAGGCTTTGTAAGAGAAAAAGCTTATGATACTGTTCAACCTATTGCAATGAAAGCTTTAGAAGAAAAGGTTGAATATAAAGATTTATTAAAAAAAGATAAAGTTGTATCAAGTGTATTAACTGATGAAGAAATAGATTCTTGTTTTACATTAGATTATTATTTAAAAAATGTAGATTATATTTATAATAGATTAAATTTAAAATAGGTGACTATTATGCAAAATGAAAAAGTTTTAGTGCTTGATTTTGGAGGACAATACAATCAATTAATTGCAAGACGTGTTAGAGAATGTAATGTTTATTGTGAAGTTCATCCTTATAATATGCCAATAGAAAAAATAAAAGAATTTAATCCAAAAGGAATAATTTTTACAGGGGGACCTAATTCAGTTTTTTTAAAAGATTCTCCTTTGCCAGATAAAGAATTATTTAATTTAAATATTCCTATTTTAGGAATATGCTATGGATGTCAGGCAATTGCATATTTATTAAAAGGAGAAGTTAAAACAGCTCCAAGTAGTGAATATGGAAAAATAATTATTGATGCAGATAATAATTCTAATTTATTTAAAAATGTTAATAAAAAAACAACAGTATGGATGAGTCATACTGATTATGTATCAAAAGTTCCAAATGGATTTAAAATTACAGCAACAAGTAATAATTGCCCTGTTGCTGCAATGGAAAATGAAGAAAAAAATATATATGCCTTACAATTCCATCCTGAGGTTATGCATACAGAAGAAGGAATGAAGATGCTAAGCGCATTTGTTTTAGATGTATGCGGTTGTAAAGGCGATTGGAAAATGGATTCATTTGCTAAAACAACAATTGAATCATTAAAAGAAAAAATAAAAGATGGTAAGGTATTATGTGCTTTATCAGGTGGTGTTGATTCTAGTGTTGCTGCTGTACTTCTTTCAAAAGCTGTTGGAAAACAATTGACATGCGTATTCGTAGATCATGGTCTTTTAAGAAAAGATGAAGGCGATGAAGTAGAAGCTGTTTTTGGTCCAAATGGTCCTTATAATTTAAATTTTATTAGAGTTAATGCTCAAGAAAGATTTTATAAAAAATTAAAAGGAGTTACTGATCCAGAGGCAAAAAGAAAAATTATTGGTGCTGAATTTATAAGAGTTTTTGAAGAAGAAGCTAAAAAAATTGGTGCTGTGGATTATTTAGTTCAAGGAACAATTTATCCAGATGTTATTGAATCAGGATTAGGTAAATCAGCAACAATTAAATCACATCATAATGTTGGTGGTCTTCCATCTGTTGTTAATTTTAAAGAAATTGTTGAACCATTAAGATTATTATTTAAAGATGAAGTTAGAAAAGTTGGATTAGAATTAGGAATTCCAGATTATTTAGTTTATCGTCAACCATTCCCAGGCCCAGGTTTAGGAATTAGAATTATTGGTGAAGTAACAGAAGAAAAAGTTAAGATAGTTCAAGAAGCTGATGCTATTTATAGAGAAGAAATTAAAAAAGCAGGCATTGATAAATCATGTAATTTAGGTCAATATTTTGCAGCATTAACAAATATGCAATCTGTTGGTGTAATGGGTGATTTTAGAACATATGATTATGCAATAGCACTTCGTGCAGTTGAAACATCTGATTTTATGACTGCAGATTGGGCAAGAATTCCATATGATGTTATTGATATAATTTCAAGAAGAATAGTAAATGAAGTTAAAGGTGTTAATAGAGTATTATTAGATTGTACATCTAAACCACCAGCAACAATTGAATTTGAATAAAATAGGAGTATATTCTTATCTTTAAGAATATACTTTTTTTCTTTTGTATTAAGTCTTTCTTTTTTTTAATAGCCATTGTATAATTTTAAACGAAAGGAAAAATTTATGATTTATTATTTTTCAGCAACTGGAAATTCTAAATATGCTGCAATTAAAATTAGTAATGCATTAAATATTAAAACAGTATCTTTAAATATTTATTTAAAAGAACATATTTTTGAATTTGATAATGAAAATGATGATTATTTAGGGTTTGTTTTTCCAACATATGATTATGATATTCCTTATGTAATAAAGGATTATTTAAAAGAAGTTAAAATTAAAAATTTAAAAAAAGATACATTCGTCTTTTCAGTTTTTACCTGTGGAGAAAAAACAGGATCATCATATAATTCTTTAAATAAATTATTAATTAAGAAAAATATAAAATTATCATCATTTTATTCAATAAAAATGGTAGATAATTCAATACCTTGGTTTAAACCAGCACCTGATGAGGAAAAGAAAAATTCATTAATTAATGCTGATTTAAAATTAGATGAAATTATTATTAATTTGTTGAATAAAAAACAAATTATTAAACCTGATAAAAAAATAAATTTTTTATTTAAATTTTTAATAAATAAATTTTTTGTACCAACTCAAAAAAAGACAAAGCATTTTTATGTTTTAAATAATTGCATAGGCTGTGGTTTATGTAGCAAGATATGTCCTATGAATTGTATAAATATAAAAAATGATAAACCAAACTGGAATGATAATATATGTGCATCATGCCTATCATGTGTTCATAGATGTCCTAAGGAAGCTATCCAGTATAATAAAAAAACAGAAAAAAGAAAAAGATATTATAATCCTTTTGTGGATTAATAATATAAATAAAAGAAAGGAAGAAAGAAAAGATGCCACATATTAATATTAAATGTTATCCAGGAAGAACAGAAGATCAAAAGAAAAGATGTGCTGATGCAGTAGCAAAAGCAGTATCTGAAATTATGGGATGTGATATATCTCATGTATCACTTGAAATAAATGAAATAGAAAAATCTGATTGGGCAGATACTGTTTGGGATAAAGAAATAGAACCAAATATGGATAAATTATATATTAAACCTGGATATAAACCAGATAATAGGTAATTATCATAAAAATATTTTTTAAAATTATAAAAAAAATAAATTTTTGATTTTATAAAGACAGTGTTTAAACATTGTCTTTTTTATTTAAAAATGGTATATTTTATATAAGAGTTTTTAGGAGATATTATGTAATGAAATATAGTTTTAGAAATGATTATTCGACTATTTGCCATAAAAAAGTTTTAGAAAAATTAATAGAATGTCAAGATGAACAAAATATAGGTTATGGAGAAGATATTCATACTATAAATGCTAAAAGATTGATTCAAGAAAAAATAAAAAATAAATCAGATGTTTATTTTTTAGTTGGTGGTACCCAAACAAATATGACAGTTATATCTCATATATTAAAACCATATGAGGCTGTAATTGCATGTGAAAGTGGACACATTAATGTTCATGAAACTGGCGCAATAGAAGGAAAAGGTCATAAAGTTTTAACAGCTTATTCAAAAGATGGTAAATTAACAAAAGAATTGATTTTAAATATATTAAATAATCATACAGATTATCATATGGTTAAACCTAAAATGATTTATATTTCTAATACAACTGAAATTGGATCTTTTTATACCTTAGCTGAATTAAAATCAATATATAAATGCGCAAAAGAAAATGATTTATATTTATTTTTAGATGGTGCTAGATTAGCATCTGCTTTAGCAGCATCAGATATTGATTATCCTGATTATGCTAAATATACTGATGTTTTTTATATAGGTGGAACCAAAAATGGTTCTTATTTAGGAGAAGCAGTAGTATTTAATGATTTAAATTTATCAAAAGAATTTCAATTTTCTATAAAGCATTCTGGTGCTATGATGGCAAAAGGATTTGTTGCATCTATTCCTTTTGAGGTTTTAATGGAAGGAAATTTATATAAAGAAATAGGTGAAAATGAAAATAAATGTGCCATTTATTTAAAAGAAGAATTAAAAAAATTAGGATATGAATTTTATTCAGATTCAAATACAAATCAAATTTTTGTTAATGTTAATAAAAAATGTGCTGAATATATAGAAAAAGAATATTCATTTGAAAAGTGGTCTGATATAGATGATGATTTTTTAGTAATTAGATTAGTAACATCATTTACAACCACAATAGATATATGCAAAGATTTTATTTCATATATGAAAGCATATAAAAATTAGGGGGATAAAATGGAATTGTTGGATTTTATTCAATTGATAAGACCAATTATTTCAAAACAAAATTATAAAAGCATGAAGAAATTTCGTCATCATGCTAATAGAAGTTGTTATTATCATTCAATAAAAGTAGCTTATTTAGTTTATAAGCATTGTCAAAAGAAAAAAAGAAAATATGATACTTTAGAAATTGTTAAAGGTGCCCTTTTGCATGATTATTATTTATATGATTGGCATAATAAAAACGAAGGTCATAGATTACATGGGTTTCGTCATCCTAAATTTGCTTATAAAAATGCATTAAGAGATTATGGTGATTTAACAAAAATAGAAAAAGATATTATATTACATCATATGTTTCCACTTGTTATTTTCTTTCCACTAACAAAGCAGGGATATATAGTTAGTTATTATGATAAAGTTGCATCTTTATTAGATTATTTTCATAGGTAGGTATTATAAATGGAAGAGGAAAAAGAAAAGCCTCAAACTGAATCATTTAATAAGAAAAAAACAATCGGTTTAGTTTTTTTGGTTATTTTAATATCAATAATTGTTTTTGTTATAATATTTAATTTTAATGATTTTAATGAAACCATTGATGAAATTGCAAATTTAAATCAAGCATATATTGGATGGGGTGTTTTATGTATAATTATATATTTAGCCATATGGCCTCTTTCATTATGTTTAATTTCTAAAGTAAATAAAACAAATTCTAAATTTATAGATAGTTATTTAATAGGTGGTAGTGAACATTTTTTTAATGCTATAACACCTTTTTCATCAGGTGGACAACCAATTCAAATTTATTTATATCATCAAGGTGGAATAAATGTTGCTCAATCAACGAGTATGATTATGTCAAATTTTATTGCCTTTTTGATCTCAACAAATATTTTTGCGGTTGCATCTTTATTTTATTATGGAAGATTTTCTTATAATTTTACATCTGCGACTAGATGGATGATTATTTTAGGATTTGTTATGAATTTATTTACATTAGTTTTTATTATTTTAATGGCTACATGTAAATTTATTGCTAATTTTTTTACTAAATGCTTAAAAGTATTATCAAAAATTAAATTTATTGGTAAATATATAGAAAAAGGTATTCCAACATTTGAAAAATATTGTGAAAATGTTCAAGCAGCATCTAAACAAATTATTTCTCATAAAAAAGCATTCATAGGAGCTATTATTTTAAGAGGAATTTCATTATTATTTTATTATGCTGTTCCATTTTTTATTTTAAAAGCATTAGACGTTGAAATAGGAATAAAAGAAATACCATTTATTATTTTAGCATCAAGCTTTGCAATAACAACAATGGTATGGGTTCCAACTCCAGGAGGAATGGGAGGAATTGAATTTGCTTTTACAACAATTTTTGCAACATTTACAAATGTAACAAATTCTAAAGCTTTAACAGGAATGGTTTGTTGGAGATTTTTAACTTATTATTTATTGATGATTTTAAGCTTTATTATGTATATTATTTATAAAATAATTATAAGAAGAAGGAAAAAAATAAATGATCAATGTCTTACTGACAGGGGATAATAATGTTTTAAAAGGAATGGCATTATGTATTCTTTCAATTGTTAGAAAAACTAAATCTCCTATTCATTTTCATATAATGACTATTGGAATTAATTGGGAAAAGAATATTGAAAAAATAACTTTTGATAATTTCAATATTTTATATGAAGAAATATCAAAAATATCTAAAGATGTTAAATTTTCTTATTATGATGTTACAAAAGATATGGAAGAAGTTTTTAAAAATTCACCAAATAAAAATCCACAATATTCACCAGCATCTTTAATAAGATTATTTTGTTATAAATATATAGATGTAGATAGACTTATATATTTAGATTGTGATACATTAGCTTATAATTCGTTAGAAGAATTTGAAAAAATTAATATTGATGATTATGAATTTGGTGTTGTTTTAGATCATATGGGAAAATTTTGGATTAAAAAGGATTATTTTAATTCAGGAGTTTTATATATAAATATGCCTTTATGTAAACAAAATAAGGTATTTGAAAATTCAATTAATTTATTAATGAAGAAAAAATATTATTTTGCTGATCAGTCAGCACTTTATCATTCAAGTACTAAAAGATTATATTTAGATAGAAAATTTAATGAGCAAAGGCATCCTAAATCTGATACAGTTGTTAAACATTTTTGTAAAGGAATAAAATATTTTCCTTATTTTTGGGTTTATAATATTAAGCAATGGAATGTTAAAAAGGTTCATTCGTTTTTAAAAATACATGAATTTGATGATTTATATGAAGAATATGATAAAATTTTTGGAAATATATGGCCAATTGAAAAAGAGTGATTTAAATGAAATTTAAATATTTAATTATAGGTATTTTTATAGCTTTAATAGGAACAATTGAATACTTATTTTTTGATAGTGTATTAAGCTCAGTAATATTAATTTTATCAATGATTATAGCTTTATTTTTTATATCACTTGAATATATCGAATATTCTAAAGGCTCTAATATAACAAAAACTGTATTATGTTATATATTAAAGGATGATAAAGTTTTATTAATAAAAAAAGCATATAAAGAAAATGATATGAATTCTAATAAATATATGGGCGTTGGTGGTCATATTGAAGAAAATGAATCTATAGATGATGCTATTTTAAGAGAAGTAAAAGAAGAAACTAATTTGACATTAACTTCTTATAATTTATTAGGAGAAGTTAAATTTTATATGAATAATGAATATAAAGAAAAAATATATGTATATTTAGGATATGATGTAAAAGGTGAAATTAAAGCATCTGATGAAGGTGAATTAGAATTTGTTAAAAAAGATGAAATTTATAATCTTCCTATGTGGGAAGGAGATAAAATATTTTTAAATCCTTTATTTAATGAAAAAAAATTTAAATGTAGCTTATATTATAATGAAGAAAAATTAATTAATTATAAAATAAAATAAAAATTTAATTGATTTTTGAATATTAAAGAGTATATTTATTATTAGAGGTGAGATTATGGGATTTTATCAATGGTTTGACAAACAAACTCAAGGTGTTAAAATTATTTTATTAATTCCTTTTTGGGGTTGGATTTTTAGCTTTTTATACCGCTTAGATAAATTTATTGAAAATAAAGATGTTGCATCTTTAATTGGCTTTGTTTTATCTTTGGTTATTGGTTATATTATAGCTATAATTGATATTGTTACTGTTGCTGTAGAAAATAAAATATTAATTTTAGTTTCTGGCGGAGAAAATTTCGGTATTAATGGAAAAGTTGATTCTAATACTGATGAAAGTAATGATTCAGAATCTGATGAAAAATAAAAAACAAATGATTAATTTTTAACTATAATAAAAAATAGGCTAGCTTAGGCTAGCCTATTTTAATAAGAGAAGGAAAAATTATATTTTAATAACAACTTTAACTTCAGGGACATCTTTGTCATATGGAATTATTTTTCCATCAATTATCTTATCATTAATGATCATTTGATAATTGCCTGAATTATTGTTATCAATACTAATATTATATTTAATACCCCTATAAATTCTTATAACATCTGCATGTTTAATTTCTTTTGGAAGATGTGGATCTATCATTAAACCTGAATATTCTGGTTTAATACCTAATATTGCTTGACTTGCTGCAAACATTGTCCAAGAAGCAGTACCTGTTAACCAGCTATTTTTAGCTTCTCCATAATTTTTAGCATTCCTTCCAGCAATTGTTTGTGAATATACATATGGTTCAGTTTTATGTATTTCTGATACATCTTCTAAATATGCTGGGCAGTTTCTTTTATAAACATCAAATGCTCTTTCATTATTTCCTATTGTTGTATTCGCTATAACAATCCAAGGATTATTATGACAGAATACTGAACCATTTTCTTTATATCCCATTGGATATGATGATACCTCTCCAAGCTCTATATGGTATTCTTTATAGCATGGATTTAGTATTTCTACACCATAATCGTTTGTTAAAATTTTTTCAACAGAATCTAAAGCTTTTTTACCATATCCTAAATCTTCACCAATCCTTGCCATTGTACAAAAGCCTTGTGGTTCAACAAATATTTTTCCATCTTCACATTCATTGCTTCCGACTTTGTTAGAAAAAGCATCATATGCTCTTATAAACCAATTGCCATCCCAACCATATTTTATAGTTGCATCTTCAATAGATTTTACTTCATTTAAGATATAATTTGCTTCATCATTTAAATTTATATTTTTAAGTATATTTGAAAATTCTTTTCCATAAAGGACAAACATTCCTGCTATAAAAACTGATTCAGCTTTTCCTGATTCAAAATTAGAAGCAGTTTGGAAGGATTCTCCTGGTGTTTTAGAAAAACAATTTAAATTTAGACAATCATTCCAATCGGCTCTTCCAATAAGTGGTAAGCCATGTGGGCCCTTATGAGTAATAATATAATTAATTGAAGCTCTTAAATGGTCAATTAATGGCTTTTCAGAACCTTCTTTATTATTAAATGGTGTAGGCTCATCTAAAATAGAATAATCTCCTGTTTCTTTTATATATTGACTTACTGCAGCTATTAACCATAAAGGATCATCATTAAATCCTCCTCCAATATCTGCATTTCCTCTTTTAGTTAATGGTTGATATTGATGGTATGTTGATCCATCTTCAAATTGAATGGATGCAATATCTATAATACGCTCTCTTGATTTTTCTGGTATTAGATGTAAAAAGCCTAATAAATCCTGGCAGCTATCTCTAAATCCCATACCACGACCTGTTCCACTTTCATAATATGATGCAGATCTTGACATATTAAATGTAACCATACATTGATATTGGTTCCAAATATTAACCATTCTATCAAATTTTTCATTATCAGATTTAACATGTAATGTTGATAATAAATTTATCCATTTATTCTTTAATTCATTAAAAGCATTTAATACTTTTTCTTTTGAATTGTATTTTTCTTGTAATTCATAAGCATGGATTTTATTTATTACATGCAATTTTTCAAATTTTTCTTCTTCAAGATTTTCAACATATCCTGTTTGGAAAATAATTGTTTTAGATTCATTTGGTTTTAATTCTATATTAAACATATGTGAAGCAATTGGAGACCAACCAGACGCAATAGAATTAAAAGAAGTAGCATTTTTTACAGCAATAGGATCACACCATGAATTATATAATCCAATAAAAGTATCTAAATCAGAATCAAATCCATCATGCTTTATATTTGTATGATAAAATGCAAAATGATTTCTTCTTTCTCTATATTCTGTTTTATGATAAATAGTTGAGTCATCAATTTCAACTTCACCTATATTCCAATTTCTTTGGAAATTAGTTTGATCATCAACCGCATTCCATAAGCACCATTCAATTACACCATGAAGTGTAATTTTTTTTGTTTCATTACTATTATTTGTTAAAGTCAATTGATTTATTTCACATAAATCATTTAATGGAACAAAGCATAATAATTCACATTTTAAATTATTTTTTTCGCTTTCAAATATACTATAGCCTAATCCATGTCTACATTTATAATTATCTAATTTTGTTTTAAAAGGTAAGAATCCTGGATTCCAAATTGTTCCGTTATCATTAATATAGTAATATCTTCCACCATAATCCCTTGGAACATTATTATATCTAAATCTTGTAATTCTTCTTAATTTGGCATCCTTATAAAACATATATCCGCCACATGTATTACTCATTAAGCTAAAAAAACCATCTTGTCCAAAATAATTAATCCATGGTAATGGTGTATTATAATCTGTAATTACGTATTCATATTTTTCATCATCAAAATATCCGAATTTCATTTTTTACCTCTATTTTGTTAACGTAAACGTTTAAGTAGCCTATTCATATTATATATGCTCATTTTCATAAAATCAATACAAATTTTCTAATTTATGGGATTTTTTGATAATATATAAAAAGCATTGAAATTAAAAAAACTTTAACATATAATAAAAATACGATAACGTTTAAGTATTAAGGTTGGGATAAAAATGGTAAAAATTAAAGACATTGCTGATGAGTGTGGGGTTTCTATAGCTTCTGTTAGTAAAGCATTGCATGGGAATTCTGATTTGAATCCTAAAACTGCTGAATATATAAGAAGCGTAGCTAAAAAAATGGGATATGTTCCTAATGCATCAGCTAGACTTTTAAAAACAAATAGAAGCTATAATATTGGAGTTTTATTTGTTGATGAAACAAGTTCTGGCTTAGAGCATGAATATTTTGCATCTATGTTAAATGCTATAAAAGAAGAAGCAGAAAGTTATGGATATGATATAACTTTTATTTCACATCGTTTTAGAAATAATAATTTAACATTTTATGAACATGCTAAATATAGAAATGTTGATGGTGTTATAATTGCTTCAGTTGATTTTAAAGATTCAGAAGTTATAAAGCTTGTTGAAAGTGAAATTCCTACTGTAACAATTGATTATGAATTTAATGGAAAATCATCTGTTGTATCAGATAATATTCAAGGAGAAAAAGATATTGTTGAATATTTAATAAAAATGGGACACAAAAAGATTGCTTTTATTAAAGGTGATGATACAGCTGTTACTTTAAAAAGATTTACAAGCTTTTATAAAACATGTGAAGAAAATGGAATTAAAATTAGTGATGATTATATTAAAGAAGGAAGATATCATATTCCAAAGGTTAGTGGAACTGTAACAAGAGAATTATTAAATTTAAAAGAAAGACCTACTGTTATTGTATATCCTGATGATTATTCATTACTTGGTGGTATTACAGAAATTGAAAAGCATGGATTAAAAATACCTGATGATATTTCTATAGTTGGTTATGATGGAATAAAATTATCTCGTTTACTTAGACCTATTGTTACAACATATGTTCAAGATTCAATAGAAATAGGTAGACAATCAGCAAAAAAATTAATTGAAATTATTGAAAATCCTAAAACTACTTTACCTGAAACAATTGTTGTTAAAGGACGTTTACAAGAAGGAAAAACTGTTAAAGATTTAAATAAATAATTATTAAATGCCATAAGGCTTTTAATAAAACATTTATTAAAAAAGGCAATGGCATATTGCCTTTATTTTTTTAAGGTGGGTATATGTTTAGTAAAGATTTTATATTTGGAGTATCAACTGCATCATATCAAATAGAAGGATCAATAAATATTGATAGATGTGACTCTATTTGGGATGAATTTACAAAAAATAAAAACAATATATTAGATGGAAGCGATGGTAGTATTGTTTGTGATAGCTATTTAAAATATAAAGACGATGTTAGATTATTAAAAGAATTAAATGTTGATGCTTATAGATTTTCTATTAGTTGGCCAAGGGTAATTGATATTAATAATATGCCAAATGAAAATGGTATTAATTATTATGTATCCTTATGTAAGGAATTAAAAAAATATAATATTAAACCTATTGTAACTTTATATCATTGGGATATGCCTTTATGGATTTATAAAAAGGGTGGATTTTTAAATGATGATATTTCTGAATATTTTAAATATTATGTTGATGTTATTACTAAAGCTTTAGATGGATATGTAACTGATTATATAACAATAAATGAACCACAATGCATTATTCATTTAGGGTGCGTAAAAGGAGTATTTGCCCCAGGAGATAAATATAGTGATAAGGATACATTAAAAGCAATTCATAATTTATTATTATGCCATGGGAAGGCAGTTAAAGTAATTAGAGAAAATGTAAAAAATTCTAAAATAGGATTCGCACCATGTTCAAGACCTGCTGTCCCTATTTTTGAAAATGATCCTTTATTATATCAAAAATGTTATGAAAAATATTTTGAACTTGATAGAAATTTTGAATTTGCAAATGGTGTTTCAATATATAGTGATCCTATTTTTTTAGGTGATTATCCAAAAGAATATTATGAACAATTTAAAGATATATTACCTAATATAAAAGAAGATGATTTAAAATTAATTAGTCAGCCTTTAGATTATATTTATCAAAATATTTATTCAGGAAATTATTATAAATTAGATAGTGATAATAATTTAATTAAAGAAGATTTTTATTTTGGATATCCAGAAGGAAATATAGATTGGTTACAAGTTGTTCCTAAATCATTATATTATGGACCTAAATATTTATATGAAAGATATAAATTACCTATAATTATTAGCGAAAATGGTTTTTGCAATAATGATTTAATATCTTTAGATAATAAAGTTCATGATTATGAAAGAATAGATTATATTAAAAGATATTTAATTGAACTTGAAAAGGTATCAAAAATAATAGATGTTAAAGGATATTTTTTATGGAGCTTGTTTGATAATTTTGAATGGAATAGTGGTTTAAAAAAGAGATTTGGATTAGTTTATATTGATTATAGAGATGGAAAAAGAATAAAAAAGGATTCTTTTTATGAATACAAAAAAATAATTAAAAAGAGGAGAATAAAATGACAGAATTTATAGAACTAGAAAATAAATTTAATACCAAAGTTATTTTATGTAATATTGGCGCTTCTATTTATGATATTAAAACTATAGATAAATTTGGAAAACAAGAATCAATTTTATATACTCCTTATGATAAAGATGATTTTCCATATGATAATAGTTATTTTGGAAAAACCATAGGAAGAACAGGCGGAAGAATTTCTAATTCAAAATTTATTTTAAATGGAAAAGAATATAAAATTTTATCAGATGATCCAAATGGTCTTCATGGTGGAAATGATGGTTTAAGCTTTAAAAGATTTAAATATGATTTTTATGAAACATTAGAATATTATAAAGTTGTTTTTTATACTGAATCATATGATTTAGAATCAGGATATCCTGGAAATTTAGATTTAGAAGTTGAATATGTTCTTTTTAAGCAAGAAAATAAATTAAGCATTAATTATATAGCTAAATCTAGTAAAGATACATTATTAAATTTATCAAATCATAGCTATTTTAATTTAAGTGGTAATTCTAAAAGAGATATATTAAAACAAGAATTATATATTAATTCTTCTAAAATGGAAAAAATTAAAAACTTAATACCTGTAGAAATTGTTGATTGTTCTGAAATTTATTCATTTAAAAATATGCATGAAATAGGTACTTATTTATTTAATAAAGAAATTATTAATAATACCAATGGATATGATTTTCCTTATATTTTTGATGATTTTAATTCTTATAATATTTATTTAAAGGATAATATATCAAAAAGAAATTTAAAAATAAAAACAACATATCCAACAGTTGTTATTTATACATGTAATTTTGCTGGTGATGTTTTAATGAACAATAAAAAGATAATGATGCCATATCATGCTATTTGTTTAGAATGCATGTATCATCCTAATACAATAAATAGTGATTTTTTAAGTGAAAAAAAAGATATATTGTTAAAGGATAAAGTTTATAATGAAAAAATAGAATATTATTTTGGAGTGGAAAATGATTAAATTAATTGGATATCAAAAAGGCGTTAATTTAGGTGGATGGCTATCTCAAAGTAGCCTAGAATATGATTTTGTTGATTCTTTTATAAAAGAAGAAGATATAAAAAGAATTAAAGATATTGGATGTGATCATTTGAGATTGCCTGTTGATTTTGAATGTATTTATGATGAAATAAATGAAAAAGATAATGAATTTGGATATAAATATATAGATTTATGTATTAAATGGTGTAAAAAATATAATTTAAATATTGTATTAGATTTGCATAAGGCACCAGGCTATGTATTTGATGATTTTGAATATTCAAAAGATTTTTTTAAAAATGAAAAATTAAATAATTTATTTTTAGATATATGGGATAGATTATCTAAAAGATATGCAAAATATAGTAATATGATGATGTTTGAAATGCTAAATGAGGTTACAAGCTTTGATGTTATTAATGAATGGAATGAATTAGCACTAAAATGTATTAAAGTTATAAGAAAAAATTCAAAGGATGTAAAAATATTATATGGCGGAGTAGGATATTCTAGTGTTAATGCTGTAAAATACATTAAAAATGTAGATGATAAAAATGTTATTTATAATATTCATTGTTATGAACCAATGGCATTTACGCACCAAGGTGCATATTGGATGGATAAAATGCCATTAGATTTTAATATCAAATATCCAGTTGAAAAAGAAAAATATGAATATATTTGTAAAATAGTACCAGCAATTAATGAAGGTAATTTAGGAAATGCAGAAAATGCTTTAAAATTGTTAGGTAATAATTTTTTTATTAATTTATTTAAAGAGGCAGTAGAATGTGCAGAAAAAAATAATGTAAGCTTATATTGTGGAGAATATGGCGTTATAGATAAAGCAGATACATTATCAACATTAAATTGGATTAAAGATATTAATTATGCATTCGAATATTATGGTATAGGAAGAGCCTTATGGAGCTATAAAAAGATGGATTTTGGATTAATAGATGATCATTATGAAAAAATATTTTCAGAAATGATAAAATATTTATAAAATGATAGTTTTATATTAAATAATATAAAAAAATAGTTTTTTTGAAAGCGATTTTCGTAAACGTTTTAGTTTTTTTAAAAAAAGTATTTACAAGTGTTTTTAATAGTGTTATTATATAGCTAGCGAAAAACATTTTAATTTTTAACAATTAGATATAAAAAACAAGGTTGAGAGAGTTTTAATTATATTAAGAAAACGCTTTAAATAATTAAAAAAATCTAATTTTTTAAAAATTAATTTGTTATTTAAAATACTTAAACGTTTAAGTATTAAAGCCTATTAATAAACTAACAAATTTTTTCAAGGAAAAGGAGAAAAGAAAAGAAAATTATGAAAAAAAGAGTTTTAGGTTATGTTATGGGTGCTGCAGTTGCAGGTTTAGCAGCACTAAGTTTAGCAAGTTGTGGTGGAGATAAAGACGTTTTCCACATCTATGCATGGAATGATGAATTCCAAGGATTCTTTAACAAATATTTAACAGATGAAAATAAAGATTTAGCAGTTGATAAAAAAGTTACTGCTAGTGTTTATCATCTAGATGGTAAAGAAGTAAAATGGACAATTGTTCCTTCTGATGATGGTGCATATCAAGAAAGTCTTGACCAAGCATTAGAAAACAATGAAAAAGCAAAAAAGAGCGAAAAGGTTGATATGTTCTTAGCTGAAGCAGACTATATTTTAAAATATACTAATAGTACTGCTACAAAAGATGTAACTAAGATTGGTGTTACTGATTTTTCTAGTATTTATTCTTATACAAAAGAAGCAGCATCAGATAAAAATGGTGTTGTAAAGGGCGTATCTTTCCAATGCTGTCCAGCAGGTGTTATTTATCGTCGTTCTATAGCTGAAGCTGTTTTAGGCGTTTCAACTCCTGAAGAAGTTCAAGCAAGAATTAATACTTGGGAAAAATTTGATGCAGTTGCAGCTCAAATGAAAGCAAGCAATTATTTAATGACAGCATCATATGCTGAAACTTATCGTGCATTCTCTAATAATACATCTGTCCCTTGGGTTGATGCTAATAATAAATTACAATTCGATTCTAAGATTGAAGCTTGGATGGAACAAGCTGATTTATATAATACTAATGGTTATACATTAACTGCTGGTATTTGGGATGATGAATGTACAGCTGAAATGTTTGCAAATGGTAAAGCATTCTGTTATTTCGGACCTGCTTGGTATTATAATTTCTGTATGGGTAATGCTCAAGATCCTGTAAAAGGCTGTAATGGTGACTGGGGTCTAGTTCAAGGTCCTGATGCTTACTTCTGGGGTGGTACTTGGATGTTAGCAGCAACTGGTGGAGATGATGATGCTTTAGTTGCTAAAACTATGAATGCATTTATTAATGATTATGATTTATGTTATAATTTAGTTAAAGAAGAATCTCAATTCTCTAATAACCAAAAAGCTAATAAAGCATATGCACAAACTGGTGAAGGTAATGCATTCTTAGGCGGTCAAAATGATACTCAATTATATTTAGAATTAGCTAAGAATATTAAATTCCAAAATCAAACAATTTATGATCAATATTGTAATGAAGGTCTTCAAAACGCCTATGGCGAATATTTGAAAGGCGCAGTAACTAAAGATCAAGCTTTAGCAAACTTCAAAGAATATATTAAGACTAAGTGTCCTACAGTTGTTGTAGCATAATAATATATTTAAAAAAGATATAAATTGGAAAATGTGGCGGTAGCCCCGCCACATTTTTTAATCAAAAATAATAATTATGGAGGTGTTTTAATGGAAAACGTAATGGATGATACTACAAAAGAAGAATCAAAGCCTAAAAAGAAAAATAAGAAAAAAAGCATTAGTTATGCTAAATGGGGTTATATTTTTATTCTTCCTTTCTTTGTTGTCTATTTGATTTTTACATTAGTTCCACAAATAACAACAATTGTTTATAGCTTTTTTGAATATTTTAAAGATGGTTTAGATACTTATGGTCCTAGATTTGTAGGCTTCGAGAATTATATTAAATTATTTAGTGTTTCTGAGGCTGGATCAATTATGATATTGAAATGCTTAGGTAATACTTTAATAATGTGGGTTTTAGGAGCTGTATTTCAATTAATCGTTTCACTTGTTTTAGCATTATTCTTTACAAGCACAAGATTAAATTTAAAAGGATTAGGTTTCTTTAAATCAGTATTTTATATGCCTAATTTAATTATGGCATCAGCATTTGCATTTTTATTCTATGCTATTTTTAATGCTATAGGTCCTGTTAATCAAATGTTACAAGCATTTGGATGGACAACTCAAAATATTGATTTTATTACGACTTATCCTTGGTCAACTAGAAGCTTAGTTGCAGCAATGAATTTTTTGATGTGGTTTGGTAATACAACAATATTGTTAATGGCTGGCATCATGGGTATTGATGAAAGCTTATTTGAAGCTGCACGTATGGATGGTGCATCTTCAACAAGAGTATTCATAGATATAACATTACCACTTTTAAAACCAATTTTAGTTTATGTTTTAATTACATCTATGATTGGTGGATTACAGATGTATGATGTACCTCATGTTTTAACTAAAGGCTTAGGCTCTCCTAATAACACAACTAAAACACTTGTTATGCTTTTAAATGATTATTTATCAGTTAGAAATTATGGTATGGCAGGAGCTGTTGCGGTAGTATTATTTTTTGTTACAGCATTATTAAGTATCATTGTATTTAAATCTGTATCTAATAAAGAATAAAGGAGGTAAATATGGAAAATAGTATAGATAACGAAGTTGTTAAAAAATCTAAAAAGGTTGATTCAACTGGCTCTAAAGAAAATAGAAATGCTAAAATAAAATTAACAATTCAACGTGTATTTGTTTATATGTTTTTAATCATATTAACCTTTATTTGCTTATTCTTTTTCTATTTATTATTTGTAAATGCAACTAGAAGCCATGCAGAATTGCAAGCTGGTTTTACATTAATTCCTTCAACTCATTTTTTTGAAAATTTTAAAAAATTATGGAATTATACTGATGTTGCTGATATTAAGCTAGGATTATTAAATTCATTTATTATTGCTTCTTTATCAGCAATATTAACAACTTATTTTTCAGCTTTATGTGCATATGGTATTTATGCATATGATTTTAAATTTAAAAAAGCAGCTGAAACATTTATTTTAGCAATAATGATGATTCCATCACAAGTTTCATCAGTTGGCTTTGTTCAAATATGTAATGAGCTTGGCTGGAAAAATCAATTTTGGGTATTAATTATTCCTTCAATTGCTGCTCCAGCGACATTCTTTTATATGATTCAACACCTAAGAGCAACTCTACCACTAGAGCTTGTTGAAGCATCAAGAATGGATGGTTCTAATGAATTTATGACATTTAATAGAATTGTTCTTCCTGTTATGAAGCCTGCATTAGCGGTTCAATTAATATTCTCATTTGTTGCATCATGGAATAATTTATATTTACCAACATTATTATTAACTGATAAATCAAAAAGAACACTACCTACAATGTTATCATTGCTAAGAAGTGCTGATTTTTCTAAAATGGATATGGGCTTAATTTATATGGCAATATTTGTATCAATTTTCCCTGTATTAATAGTTTACATTTTCTTATCTAAATCTATTATTAAGGGTGTTACAAGCGGATCAGTTAAAGGTTAGAAAGAGGAAAGAATATGGCAGAAGTAATTTTAAAAAATATTGTAAAAATTTATCCTTATGTTGAAAAGAAACCTAAGAAGAAATTGTTTTCTAAAAAAGTAGTTGAACCAGTTAGAAGAGGAGTTAATCTTCAATTGACTGATAAAGGTGTTGTTGCGGTTCAAAATTTTAATTTAACAATTGCTGATGGAGAATTTATTGTATTAGTTGGCCCATCAGGCTGTGGTAAATCAACAACATTACGTATGGTTGCTGGATTAGAAGAAATCACTGAAGGTGAATTATATATAGATGGTAAAATTGTAAATTCAATAGAACCTAAAGATCGTGATATTGCAATGGTATTCCAAAATTATGCTTTATATCCACATATGACTGTTTATGATAATATGGCATATTCATTAAAAATTAAAAAAACGCCAAAGGATGAAATAGATCAAAAAGTAAGAGAAGCAGCTGAAATTTTAAATATTACTGATTATTTAGGAAGAAAGCCTAAAAATTTATCTGGTGGTCAACGTCAACGTGTCGCAATAGGTAGAGCTATTGTTAGAAACCCTAAGGTTTTATTAATGGATGAACCATTATCTAACCTTGATGCTAAATTACGTAATCAAATGCGTGCTGAAATTATTAAGCTTAGAAGTAGAATTGATACAACATTTATTTATGTAACACATGACCAAGTTGAGGCTATGACTTTAGGCGATCGTATTGTTGTTATGAAAGATGGCTATGTTCAACAAATAGGAACACCACAAGATGTTTATGATAATCCTAGAAATAAATTTGTTTCAGGATTTATTGGTACGCCTCAAATGAATTATTTTGATGCTGACCTTTTATTAGAAGATGATAAATATTTTGTTAAGATAGATGATTATAAAATAGAATTATCAAAAGAAAAACAAGAAAGATTAAAAAATAATAATATAAAACCACAATTAATTACATTAGGTGTTAGACCAGATCATATGATTGTTGGAGAAGATGGTATAGAAGGTGTTGTTGAAGTTTCAGAATTAATGGGTCCTTCTGCACATTTACACTTAAAAGTAAAAGATAGTGATGTTATAGTAATTATTCCTACTTTAGGTGGATATATTAATCAAGTAGGTCAAAAAATTAAATTAGGATTTACAGGTAATTTGATTAATTTATTCTCAAAAGAAAATGATAAGAATCTAGAATATATTTTAGAAGATGATTATAATTTAAAAATAGAAGCTGAAGAAGAAAAAGAAGATATAGAAAATCAAAAAGTAGAAGAATAATTAATAAAAGTTGTTAAGATTACCTTAACAACTTTTTTAAAAATATTTTAAAAATAAAAAAATAAATTGTATAATTTATTTAAATAAATGGTGGTGATATTTTGAGAGTAGGAATTGATGTAGGAGGAACTACTGTTAAAGTTGGTTTTATTGATAATTATAAAATTATCGATAAATTAGTAGTTGAAACAAAAAAAGAAACATTATTTGATGATGTATTAAATGAAATAAAAAAATATTCATTAGAAAAAAAATATGATATTGAAGGATTAGGTTTTGGACTTCCAGGACATGTTATAGGAACATATATTGATAAAATGCCAAATGTTGGTATTGAAAATTTAGATATAAAGCCTATTATTTCATCATATTTTAATAATGTTAAAATAGGAACAACTAATGATGCAAATGCGGCTGCCTTAGGTGAACTTTTATCTGATAATGATAATAAAAATAAATCATGCTATATGATAACTTTAGGTACTGGTGTTGGTGGCGGATTAGTTATTGATGGTAAGGTTAGAGATGGTGCACATGCAAATTGTGGTGAAATAGG
The DNA here is from genome assembly GCA_905236965.1 of uncultured Acholeplasmatales bacterium. Taxonomy (GTDB): domain Bacteria; phylum Bacillota_I; class Bacilli_A; order Acholeplasmatales; family Anaeroplasmataceae; genus Anaeroplasma. Next base: position 21,458 of record CAJOQR010000064.1, read on the forward strand.
TCATATGTTTATTGATGATTTACATAATTATAAGTGCACTTGTGGATTATCTGGTTGTTTAGAAACTGTTGCATCAGCAACAGGAATTGTAAGATTAGCAAATGAGTATTATGATCAATTTAAAACGAGCTTAAAAAGAGAATCTTTTGTTTCTAAGGATGTTTTTGATTTAGCAAAAGAAAATGATGAATTAGGATTATTTGTTTTAGATAAAGTAGCATCTTATTTAGGAAAAGCTATTTCTATAATAGAGCTTGCGGTTGATGTTGATATTATATATATTGGCGGTGGTGTTTCTAATGCTGGTGATATATTGATTAATAAAATAAAACAATATTATAATAAATATGCTCATTTTGCTATAAAAAATTTAAATATTAAAAAAGCAAAATTAGGAAATGATGCAGGAATGCTTGGGGCTGCATATTTATTTTAAATTAAAAATTGGATGTGAATTTTCACATCCAATTTAATTATTTATAAACTATTTTTTAAAATCATATTTATTAAATCTTTATATAAAATATTTGCTTCTTTTGCTTCAGCTGCAAAATGTGAATAACATCCTAATTCAGGAAGAGAATCACATTTAATACAATATATATCATCATTTTTAATTATAAAATTTATTTTTGAATATGCTTTTAAATTTAATATGCTTGATGCCTTTAAAGAAATTTCTTGCAATTTATTTTCTAATTCTTTTTCTATTTCTGCAGGGCATCTTTTTGATTTAATCCCTCTTAAATTCATTCCAATTAATTCATCTTTTGTATTTAAAGGAAGAATTTCTAAAACAGGAAGTGGTGTCAAATTAATTGTAGAACAACTAAATTCACGCCCTATTATATATTCTTCAATAATTATTTCATCATCCCATTTAAAAGCTTCTATAATGGCTTTATTTAATTCATCATCATTAATTACAGCTTTTATTCCAACACCATATCCTAATGTATTAGTTTTAACTATTAAAGGATATGAAAAATTATATTTATTAGGATAAATTATTTCATCACCTTTTTTTAAACTATACCATTTTGGAGTTTTAATATTATTTTCTTTTAAAATAGATTTAGATATTATTTTATTTGTTGCTTTAAAAGAAGATAGATAATCATTTCCTGTATAATCAATTCCTAATAAATCGAATGTTGCTTGTATTTTTCCATTTTCTCCATCTGTTCCATTTAATGCAATAAATACTAAATCGCTTTGCTTACATATTTGTAAAACATTAGGACCAAAATATGAATCTGTTTGATATATTCTTCTTTTTCTAACAGCCCATAAATCAGGTAAGCTTTCAGGTATTTCTCCTATATCTAAACTATATTTATCTGGATTTTTAAACGCATCATTTATTTTTATTTCTTCGTCATTATATCCCATATATGAATCAAGTAATATAACATTATGACCTAAATCTTTTAATTCTTTATAAATCATATAGCCATTATGTAATGAAATATTTCTTTCTATTGATAATCCTCCAGCTAAAACAACTATATTTAAGTTTTCTATATCCTCATCAATTTCATTAATATCTAATGTATCTAAATCAATATTTTTACCATTTAAATCTAATTCTAAGGTTTTTAGTTTTTCTTTAGTTAAAGAAACAACAATAAGTGCTTTTGAAATTTGTTCTTTTGTTAAATTGACTTCATATTTTTTTATAAGCATTGATTGTATTTTTTTAACAACTATTTTATTTACATGTGAAATTAAAAAATTAGAAACACCTAAGATAATATTTAATTTTTTAGAATTTACTAAATCTTCAATAATTTCAATTGTTTTTACTATTTCTTTAGCATCAAAATGATTCATTATATCCTTTAAAGATATTAAAAAATTAGGATTTTGCTTAGAATATTTAATTGTAAATGCTAAAACATATGCAGCGTTATCTATATAATCCTCATCACCAATTAAATTAAATAAAAAATTAATGAAATCTTCTTGTGAAATCTCTTTATTAACGCTAAATCCTTTTTCAACTAATTCACCAACTAATTTATTATTTTTACTACGATCTTTATCTGTTTCTGCAGAACGAATCAAGCTATTAATAAATCCTTTTAAAATTTGCATTTCTGGTCTTTGTCCATTTGGATTTATTTCCATTTTATAATTTTTATCATCATCAAAAGAAAAGAAAGTATTAGGACAATGGCTTTCAGCAAAACCTCCTGCACCATATCCAAAGCCTACATAAAATGTTTGTGATCCTATATCATTCATTAAAATATTTACAAAATCATAATCTATGTTATGGTTTTGTATAATATTTTGTCTTGATAATATTTCTTTTTTATAATAATTAATAAATTTATCTGAAAATCCTTGACCATCAAAGGAAACACATCTATCAACAGTATTATTTAATATAGCAATATATTTAGCTTTATTTCCTCCTTTAGAATGTCCTATTACAGTAATATAATAATTTTTTAATTCAAATTGTTGATATATAAATTTATACCATTCTAAAGCATTGATTTGTTGTAAAGAATCTATTTGGTTAGCTCCTAAAAAATCATCTGTCCATTCCATTGCGGCAGTTCCTCTATATGCAACAACAGATTCTTTTTCTTCTTCATTGATAAATAATATAGATAAACCAAGACCACCACCAAAAGCCATATCAAAATGTGAATCAATGATTTTTGTTTCACATAATTTTTTGTTTTTTAATATCGCATAAATTAAATTTTTCCAATCATATCCAGTTGTAAAAGAAGAATAATCCTTTTCATCATCTATTTGTGTTAAATCCATTAAATCAAACATTTCTTTAATAGTTTTCCCAACAAAATTAGATATATTTAAAAGAGGTGGAATATCTTCTAAATATGTTAAATTTTCTAATAATAATAATTCATCGACTCTAAACATTTATATATACCTCTTTAAAATCATCGTTTTAATTTTAACATATTTAGTATATATTAGTAAAAATATTTGTAAAACTAAATAAAAAAATGTAAAATTAAGATAGTTTTTATGAGGTATATTTTATATGATTTTAAGTAAAGATGTTGAAAAAATTTTAACTGTTATTACAGAAATGTCAAAAGAAGAAAATTATTATAAATTATTAGAAGATATTTTAGAAGTAGGAATGTCTATTTCTAATTGTGATGGTGGTACATTATATTTATTGAATGGTGATAAATTAGAATTCTTTTTTATGGTAACAAAATCTTTAAATATAAAAGAGGGTGGTACAAAAACTAAAATAAATTTACCACCAGTTGATATTAATTCACCATCTGTTGCAGCATTATGTGCTAAAGCAAAAAGAATAATAAATGTAGAAGATGTTTATTTTGATAAAACATATAATTGGTCTGGACCTAAAAAATATGATGAATTAACAGGATATCATACAGAATCTGTACTTGTTTTACCTTTATTTGATAAAGAAAAAAATGTATTAGGTGTTATGCAATTAATAAATGCTGTTTTATTTAAAAAGGTTGTCCCATTTTCTTATGATGTTGAAAAAATATTATCATCTTTATCATCTTTATCAGGTATATTATTAGATAATATTAAACTATATGATAGCACAAAGGATTTATTAGATTCATTAGTAAATGTTATTGTTAAACAAGATAAAAAAAATCAATCACTAAATGTAGCAAATATTTGCGATGAATTTGTTGATTTTTTAAATTTAAATGGATATGATGAAATTTCAAAATCTGCAAAAGAAGAATTAGTTATGGCTTCAAGGCTTTATAATGCAACTAATGCTTTAGCTGAAATTGATTTTAAAAATAAATATATACATGTAAAAGATATTATTTATAGTTATCATAATCAAGATAAAATAAATCCTGATATTTCTAAATATGTTGAAATTTTAAAAATTGCAGATTATTATGATAAAACAAAATCAATAGATTTATTAAAAGAAAACGAAAAGCTAAATAAAAATTTAGTCGATAATTTTATAAATTTTATTGAAAGATAATAAAAAAGGATGAGATTCATCCTTTTTTTGTTATATTATCTAGAATTCATAATTTTATTATTTATGAAAGAATTATACATATCAAATTCATCATCAGCATATATTCCAAGTTCAATAGCTATTTCATAATAAATTTGATCGATTGTATGGAATTCTATATCTAAGTTATCAAACATAGAAGAAGTAATATCGCTTAATATTGCAAAATATTCATCAGGTACATTTTTTTTATTATCTATTGATTTTGTTACTTTATCATATAAATCATCTAATTTTTTTAAATCATTTTTTGTTTCTTTATAATTTAATGCTTCGTTTTGAAAATCATTAATATATAATAATAAATTAATAGTTTTAGAATATTTTTCTAATTCCATATAATCGTTATTAAAATTCTTTTTTAATAATGTTTGAATTAATAAAAATTGGTCATAAATATAATCAAAACCTGTTGAGAAAATTAATTCTAAATCATCATTTAATTTTTTTTCTTTAGAATGCTTATCATATAAATAATCAACAACTGCAATAACAGATGTAAAACGAGATATTGTTTTACTTTTATTTTTTATTAATGTATTTATTAATTCAAAATTTTCTGATTTCCAATTTGAGTAATCTGTATAAATATCCATATTATCTTGTTTTCATTTGAGGGAATAAAATTACATCTCTAATTGATTCAGATTCAGTTAAGAAAATAACTAATCTATCAACACCGATACCGATACCACCACAAGGAGGCATACCATATTCTAATGCTTCAACGAAATCATTATCCATTTCGTTTGCTTCATCATTACCTTTTTCTTTTTCAGCTAATTGTTCAATAAATCTTTCTTTTTGATCGATTGGATCATTTAATTCTGTATAAGCATTTGCGAATTCTTTTCCACCAATAAATAATTCAAATCTTTGAACAAATCTTGGATCTGTAGGATCCTTTTTTGTTAAAGGAGATATCTCAATTGGATGACCACATAAGAATGTTGGTTGTACTAATTTAGATTCACAATATTCTTCAAAAAAAGCATTTATTATATGTCCAACAGTAAAATGCTTTTCAATTGGAACATTGTGCTCTTTAGCTATTTGTTGAGCTTGTTCTAATGTGTAATTATTATTTTTAAAATCAACACCTGTTTGTTCTTTTATTAATTCGCACATTGTTACTTTTCTAAATGGTTTAGAAATGTCAATTGCATCTCCTTCAGGGTCAAATGGATTTTTAAATAATTCTTTTCCAATTACTTTTTTTGCAGAATGTCTTATAACACCTTCACATATATCCATCATAGATGATAAATCACCAAATGCTTGATATAATTCAACTGTTGTAAATTCTGGATTATGAGTTCTATCCATTCCTTCATTTCTAAAAATTCTTCCAATTTCATAAACTCTTTCAAGTCCACCTACTACTAATCTTTTTAAATGAAGCTCAGTTGCAATACGTAAATAAAAATTTGCATCTAATGCATTGTGGTGTGTTATAAATGGTCTTGCGGTAGCACCACCTTGAATATTTTGTAATACAGGTGTTTCAACTTCTATAAAGCCTAAAGAATCAAAATATTCTTGCATTGCTCTTATAATTTGTGGACGTTGAATAGCAACTCTTTTTGCATCCTCATTCATAATTAAATCAAGATATCTACGTCTATATCTTTCTTCTACATCTTGTAAGCCATGGAATTTTTCAGGTAATGGTCTTAAAGCTTTAACTAAATGTGTATATTCTTCGCATTTAATTGTGATTTCGCCTGTTTGTGTTCTCATAACAGAGCCTTTAACACCAACAATATCTCCAATATCTGCCATTTTAAATAAATCATATTGATTATCACCAACAATATCCTTGCGGATATATATTTGAATTTTTCCTAATTTATCTTGTAATGCAAAAAAAGAAGCTTTTCCCATTTTTCTTATGAACATAATTCTTCCAGCAACACTAACTTCATGTTTTTCGTTTTCTAAATCTTCATGAGAAAAATCCTTGAATTTTTCTTTTATTTCTAAACTTTTATTTGAAGCATCATATTTTTGTCCGAATGGATCGATGCCTAATTCTTTATATTTTTCTAATTTTGCAATTCTTACTATTTCTTGTTCAGATCTCTTTTCTTCCATATTAGAACCTCCAATTTAAAACATAAAAATTATATCATAATAGATTTTAAAAAACAAATAAATGATAAATTTATTTATCATAATGGATAATTTATTATTGCTTTTTTTGTATTATGTATTTAATGTAATATAAAAATTTTTGCTTTTTTTATTAAAAAGTGCTAAAATTATTATATATATAATAAAACTTGAATGAACTGGGTGAATAAATGGCTATTTTTCCACATTTGAAATAAATGTTGTAGAAAAATAAATACCTTTAATATATAGACAAGTAATATTTAATTAGTTATAATTTCAATGTAAAATTTAAATTTCATATTTAAAGAATAAAAAAGGCAAAATAGAAGTAATTCTATGACGCAAAACTAAAGGGTCCAATGTGGATAGCCAGCTACTTATTTAAAAAATGTTAAAGGCAAACTTAAGGAAACTTAAGGACGCAAAACTATAGGACCCAAATATATTTATCAGGTAGCCAGTTGTCATTTAAGTGTTTTATAAACTTAGGACAACTTTTTTATTTTTTTAAGAAGGAGGTAGTTGTAAATGAATAAAAAAATTAATCTTATCGTATCATTTTTATCTATGCTAACAACTGCTGTTCTTCTTATTGTTACTATTTTTTCATGGTATACAGAAAATAGAGAAACACATTCAGGCTCAATAATTGGTGGAACAGAAATACCTAAAACAAGTTTTGAATTAGATTATTGGAATGATTCAAGTTGGGTAGTTGTTAATAATATTGAAAAAACAAATGTTTTACCAGGAACAACAACATATTATAGATTAAAATGTGTTAATAGTGGTGATTCAACTGTTAGTTTAACTGCAAAATTTGAAGGAATATCATCAAAATTAGATACAGGATATGTAAGAATTTCAGCAGATAATAAATCAGTTACATATAATGGTATAAAAACATATGATATTGTTAATAATTCTGTTACAGTTGATCCTGTTGTTGATAATGGTGATACAAAAACTGTTTTGTATGATATATCTGAAGGTAGTATATCTTTAAGACATTTTAAAATAGAAGAAGGATATATTATTCAAAGATTTGGTACTGTTGAAACAACATCTAATGCTATTTTGAAAAAAGATGATGTTACATTAGAATATGATACAATAAGTATTGGCGATCCAATTTTAAATAATCAAGAAATTGCGATTGGAACAAGTTATTATTATTTTGCATTAACATTTTTAGATAATGATGATATTGATAGATATTTTATGTATCAAGGATTGTATATTAATTCTTTAACAATGTATGAAAATTAATAGGAGGTAAGCATGAAAAAGAAATTAATTTTTAATTTAATAGCTTCCCTATTAATTATAATTATTGCGGGAGCAGTAGTAATTACATATGCATGGTATACAAATACTACTAAATCTTCATCAATGAAATATTTATCTAATGGTTTAGTTATTTCATATAGGATAGAAGATGAGTTTAATGTTGAAGAATATGATGTTGAAAATGTTGTTTTCTTTGATATAGATAAAAATAGAGAAGGTAAATATTTTAGTGTTTCAGCTGTTAAAGTTACATTAGAAATTTCTAATTATTCTTCAACACCAGTTACTGTTTCTTTAAAGCAGGATATACAGCCATTCACACTTTCAAATGAAATTGATAATAATGTAATGACTATATATAAATATAATTTAGCAAATATTAATAGAAGCTCTGTTTTTGAAGAAAACACATATTATACATTTGATAATAATTTAGGCTATATTTTACAAGATAGATATGAAGCTGGAAATACTTATTTTACTAAAGAAAGCTATATTACAGCAACCTTAACAGCAGAAAATAATAAAATTATTTCTGTTTCATCAGTTGATAGTGAAAATAATGAATTAGTTTCAACAGTTGGTGATGATGGAAAAGATTTTATAGTTGGTAAATATTCTTTAGCGACAAATCTTACAAAAGATGCATTTAATAATGGTGTTTATTATAATAAGGTAGGAGATGATTATATTCAAGCAAAATCATTTAATTCATCTAATACATATTATGAAGTAAACACAATGGCTTATGTTGGAGATATTAATTCAACAGAAGATACTGTTATAGATGCATCAATAACAACAACAGGTGCTTATATATCTTGTGCAATAACAGATCAAAATCTAGATTCATCATCAACACCATATTCTGTAAGAGATTATTTAGGAAATTTAGATATATCAAATGAATTTGATATTGAATCTCCTTTGGTTGCATCATCAGCATATAATACTGCTGGTGGTTCTAAAACAGTTTATTTATATATATATGGTGTTCAATTATTTAATAAATCAACTTCAAATTTCTTAGAAAATTCTAGAAATATATATCCATTTAATTTAATTATTACGGCAAATCAAATTTAAAAAAAGGAAGTGGTAGCCATGAGAAAATTTAATATTAAAATGATAATAATGGCTATCGCTTTTGCTTTATTAATATCTATAAGTGTTATTACCTTTGCAGCATTTTCATATCATAAAGGCATTGTATCAGCAGATGTTACTGTTGGTGATATCATTATTAATAATAAATCATTTGTGACATATGCAAAAAAAGATGAAAATGCAGAAAATGAATATACACAAGAATTTTATAGATTATGTAAATTAAGAACTGATTCAGTTGCGATAGTAGAGGGTATAACTATTAATTCGTCTTATCAAAAGGTTAATATTTCTAGCTTCTCTACTGGAGTTACATATTACACATATGATTCTTTAGCTTTATCATATGTTGTTGCAACAAATTATGTATCAGGAACTGATTATTATATAAAAACTGATTCATTAAGCATTAAAACTGCTTATGATGCTGATAATAATCTTTTATCATATACAACATCAAATAATGTTGTAACATTAAGAAATGGTTCAACAATCGTTGAAATATTAACATTAACAATTGAAAACGGTGTTGTTGTATCAGTTGGATTGAATGATTCAAATCATAGATGTGTTATTGGTTCTAATGGTTTAAGTATTTATATTTTTACAAATGAAATAGGAACATCTAGAACTCTTGATGCTACTGATACAATCACATGCTATGCAAGTGAAAGAAAAAGAGATGATTCTCGTATTGATTATAATTTGCCATATTTAAATCAATTAGGTTTGGCATTTGAATTTACAGCTAAAATTCCTGTTTATTTAAGAGTTCATATTCAAGATGCTTGGATATCTACTCAATTCTTATCATCTAAGAGTGTAAGAGAAAGATATGTTTCAAAAGATCAAATATCTGGTTCTTCACCATTTTCTGTAACTGATAATGATTGGTATTATGATGAGGCAACAAATATTGCTTATTATAAGGGAATGTTTGAACCAATAAAAGATACAAATGGTGATTTTAAATCTCAACAATTTATTTTTAATGTTAATGAAGGTTATTTCTATTATGATACATCTGCCCAAGCAGCATCTAAGGTAACAACAGTTCAGGTTTCATTTACTGTTGAGCTTGTTCAAGCAAATCGTGCTGAAGAATTATGGGGCGTTGATTTTGACGAATTATTCGGTAATTAGGAGGAAATATTATGAGAAAGGGTAAGGCTAAAAATAGAATAATAATTAATAAGATTGTGACTATGTCTATGGTTTTAGTCTTATTTGTTATTTCAATATTTACTTTTGTTGCGTTATTTTATAATGAAGATTCTACTGATGTTGAATTTATTCCTAAAACTACAACATATTCATCTAGTCAAGAACAAATTGTAAATCCAAATACATCTAATATTTCAACTACTACAATAACTATGACTGATGCATATAATAATTATGCATCTATAGGTGATAAAACAATTACTATTACTAATGCAAATGAATTATATTTATTCTCTACAGCATGTAATACTAATGCAAATTATTTATCAAAAAATTATAAATTGCTTTCAAATATTGAATATGATATTCAAAATCAATTTATACCAGTTGGTTATAGTGGTACAGCATTTAGTGGAACTTTCGATGGCTGTGGATTTGAAATTTCTAATTTAAAAATGGTTGATATTACTTCTCAAATTAGTAATGAATCTTTATACTCTAATATGTATTATTATGCAATGTTTTCTGTGAATTCTGGAACAATTCAAAATCTTGGTATTGTTGAATCTAGAAATACAGTTGTATCTGTTGAATTAGAAAATATTGTATCTAATGGTGGTGTAGCTAATTTAGTTGGTAAAAATGAAGGTACAGTTCAATATTGTTATTATAAAGATTTAAGAGACATGATTGATGATGAAATCGGTCTTGCATTTTATGGTGGATATAGAATTGCTGGTTTAGTTTATTTGAATAATGGTACATTTAATAATTCATATGTTGCTGTAAGTACAGTTGTAAACCATAAAATTACAGGCTATGAATCTTTATGCGGAATTTGTTATCAAGATAATAATTATTCTCAATCAAATAATTTATATTATTATGATGGAAGTATTGATACATATAGATCTATTGCAGGAGCAATAGAAATCACATATAAAGATGAAGTATTTAGTGATGCTACATTCTTAGATGCTAATCAAAATGTAGGTATATATTGTTCTAGTATTGATGATTTAAATTCTAATTATTTATCAAATAATAATTGGTATTTACCAGAAAAATATGATTCAACATTAGAAATATATATTAAAAATGAAACTCCTATTTTACGTGGCTTATCATTTAATTTATCTGATGGTAAATATACATTTGCTATAGATGATGTTAATGATTTTTTATACATGTTTGAATTGATGAATAATTCAGATTTCTTTGCTGGAGATTTAGCAATTTATCAAATTAATTCAGATATAAATTTATTAAATATTGAACCAATTCATTTTATTTATAAAAAATTAATTTCTTCATCAATTATTGGTAATCAAACAGCAGGAAATATTAATCCTACTTTAATTACTGGTTCATCATCTTCTTATCCAACAATTTATAATTTTAATGCTATTGATTCAGAAAGAAAAACAACAACATTAGGTATTGATGCATATGGCTTATTCCCTTATTTAACAGGATCTGTTTCATATTTAAATATTATACCCGATGCAATAAATTTAGATGAGATAGAAGTAACTAATAACGTAAAAGGTATTGCTGCTGTTTCAGGATATGTTGAAAAAGGTAATATTTCAAATGTTAACGTTTATATTACAACAACACATGAATCAACAGATATAAAAGAATTCTATTTAGGTGGAATTGCTGGTATATTAGGTGGTGAAGGTACAATCAGTAATTGTACTGTATCAGGAAATTATGATATGTCATATTTTGCATCTTCTGCACCTATAGCATCTGTTTATACAGAAGGTAATGCTATTGGTGGTGTTGTAGGTTATATTTGTGAAACATATGGTAATATTTCAACATGCTTATCAGCAGTTGATATGAATTTGAATTTTAATAGCTCAGCTGTAAAATATCAAATTGGTGGTGTAATTGGTGCTGCTTATACAATTGATGCATCTGAATTAGAAAATTTAGGTTCAATTAATATTGGTACATCAAGCGTAACAGCTAAATATAATGCTTTATATGTATCTGGTATAATAGGAAGACATTTGGGCGTTAAACAACAAATATCTGATTTTACAAACCAAGGAGATATAACAGTATATGGTTCTAATGCTTCAGCAGATTTATATATTTCTGGTATAGAAAATGCTGATATTTTAACAACTTCATTATCAACTGGTTTAATTGCATCATCTGATAAAACAAAAGATGGTAAATTTAGATTTAGAGCATCTTCTTTAACTAATAGAGCTAATATTGTATCAGCATCAAGTGAAGTAGCTGATACAGTTGAATATACATTTGGTATAAATTTATTAACTGAAAATGGTTTTGTATCAGAATTAGCTGGTGTATATAACTTAAATTATAAAGAAAAATATGTATCATCATCATCAAAGGTAAAAACAGCTTTAGGTGAATTTGCAATTGATATGAATCTAATTCATAATTATTCTGGAGTTGTAAATGTTATAAATGAAGATTCAACTGATCAAACAATAACAACAGATTTAACAACTGTATATAATTTAAGAGATATAACAATTTCATCATCTGTTGCTATTGCTGGTGCATACGATTATGAATATTATGGAACTGTAAAAGGTAAATTTATTAATTATTATGATGTAAGAAATGAAGGATCAATTACAGCAAATATTACAAGAAGCTTAGGTAGTGCAACTAATAATTGTAATATCATTTTAGTTGGTGTATTTGAAGAGGTTTCAGAAGGATGTAGTGCTGATAATATTTTTAATGGTGGAGATATATCATTAACATTTACTGGCGCAAATATTAATGGTAATGTTTATGCATCTGGTATTTGTTATAAAAATAGTGGATATAATGAAAATACAATCAATAAATATAATCCATTCTCTTTAGATTATGATTCAACTATTAAAGGTGCAATGAATAATGTAATTAATAATGGTAATATTAATATTGATAATCCTACTAATTTTGCTACTATAACATATTCATATGAAACAGTTCAATCTGGTAACGGACAATCAGATTTAGGTTCTAAGCCTATTACAACTTACAATGCAGGTTATAGCATTACTGGAAATTTAAATGTATCAGGTATTACATGTATTAATGAAGCACCAATAACAAATACATTTAATTTAGGTAATTTATTTGCTTCAAATTATATTTCTAGTACAACTATAGAAAAAGAAATAAATGTTGCTGGTATTATAGATTTAAACATTGGTCAATATGCATATGTATTAAATTCTGCTAATAATGGTATTTTAAAAGGTATTAATTTATCTTCTGGTGAAGATTATTTATCAAATGTAAATGTAGCTGGTATTATTGCTAGAAATGATGAATTAGAAGATGGTACAGATTATACATCTAATCAATCTAATCCAAATTCAAAACAAATCGTTTCATTTACAATAAATTATGGTGATATTTATTCTTATAATTTTGCATATAATATTACATCTACATCTGCAGAACCAAAAGCTAAATCTGCTGGTATTTTAGCGATGGGTTTATGTAATGCAATTAATGTTGTAAATTATGGTAATGTTTATGGAAGTGAAACAGCATCTGGTATTTATGGCGTTTTATATTTTGATAAATTTAAAGATGAAGTAACATCATCAAATGAAGTATCAGTTGCTAACACAATAAATTATGGTAATGTTTATATGCTTTCTAGGGGTTATAATTATGTTCATGGAAATGCATATTATGATTATAGTGTTATAAATTATACTAATTTAAAAAATTTAAGCTCATCAAATATTATTTTATCTAATCAAACATTAGGAAATGTTCAAGCATTCACTCAAGTTGCAAGAAATACGGATTATATATCTGTTATTGGTTCAGTATTTTCAATCGTTAATTTTGCATCAAATGTAAATGCTAATAATATTAATATTAGATATTTGATTTCATTTAATGATCAATTATCTATTTGTGGTGCTACAACTGAAATCCCTTCAAGTGTATCTGCAGACACATCAAGCTTATATTCTGCATATGTTTCAACAAATGCGGCAACTGGTGCTTTATTAAGAGATTCATGGATGGGTAAATATGTTCAATACTCACCACTTATTACAACAAAATATACTGATAGATTTGTAACATCAATAAGCCAGTCTGGTATTGTTTCAACAACTACTGAAACTTATACTGGTGTATTTAATATTGATTTTGCATTCCGTCAAGCAATTAATAAAAATTCAAGTTATTATCAACCTAATTTATACGTTTCTGATGAATTTATTTCAGATTATTTCCAATTTGTTCAATATAATTATATTAATAGTGTATTATTAGACAAAATTGGTTGGCGTGCTATAGCTGTTGCTACAGCAGCAAATGATTTTGCTCAAAATTTAGGATATGTTTCAAAAACATTAGAAAAATTAAATACAATTAGCTCAACTGATTATAATAATATAGTTTCTAATGCTTTATCAACAGGTGATTGGTTAAGATATTTAAGTGCTGAAAATCAAGCTTTATTATTAAATGATTTAGTTACAAGTTTAACTGTTACAGAAATTAAAGATTATATTGAATATTTATTTATAAATAATTCTACAAGCTTGTTAATGAATCAAACAACTTTAGAGCAAATCATGGAAATTGGTGAAGAAATAAACCCTAATATTGATTATTCAGCTATTTTATCTTCAATATTAACATATGAAAATAATTTTTCAACTTTATTAGCTGATAGTGTACTTGGTGCATCAGCAAATTCTGTTTCATTATATTTAAATGATTTCTTAGCATCATCTGAATTAACTAAAGCACAAAAAATTGCTTTAATAGAAGATTATATTTCATATGAACAATATGGTTATTTTGATTATGATTTAAATGAAGCAACAAGAATTACAATCTTATCTAATTTATTTGAGGATATAGATGAATTTGAATATCCATTCTTCTATGAATATTTATATGAATTATTAAATATATCATCATATAGTACAATTGCATCTGAAATTCAAATAATGTCTGGTTTTGCATCTTTAACTGATGCAGAAAAAATTGGTGTTTTTGTTGCAATGTTTAATAATACAACTCCAGCTAATATACAAACATATTTAGCAACAATGGCTAGTGAAGTTGGAATGTATTCTAAGCTAATTCAATCTGGATATGCTGTTTCATCAATGGATGATGTTTCAAATAAAACAAGTATGACATCATCATCTACAGATACAACTGTAATAAATGAAAGAATTGAATTATGGAATAAGATTAGAGGTACATCATCTTTTGCAACATATTTAAGCGGAAGATTAGGTGCTACAACTAAATATTATTTTGAAGCAACAGAATTTAATAATACATATCAATCAGTTACAGAACCTCATACTGAAGGTGCATATATTGGTGATACTGCTGAAAATAGATTAAGTTATTTATATACAACAGATATTACACCTGCCGTTTATTTTTATGGACCTTATAGAACTGTTGCAACAAATCATTTAAGTGGTACTTTAGGAACTAATGTTACTCGTGCAGACTCAAATTTATTTGCTGCAGCTGATGAAGATATTTATAAGAGCACTGATTTAATGCTTTCAAGAGGTGGAAAAAATTCAACTACTACGTTTATTGATGCATTTGGTGTTTGGAATTCTGATATAAATAATTACACAAATAGATTTAATAATGATAATAAAAATGGTTCATATTATTTAATGTATTATGATTTATCAAATGAACAATTTGGTGGTGCAATTGAGCAATATACATTTAATGGTGAAACCTTCTGGGGTATGGGTGGAACCCAATTAAATCAAACAAAAAATTATGCAGATCCTATTAATGGAACTACATCTGGTGCATCAGACTGGACAGGTGTAAAATTTGGTAATTATGATTATACATTAACAGTTGCAACAACAGGTGAAATTATTTCATTAAAGAATGCTACTATGACAGGTATTTATTATAATACAACAACATATACATTTAATGGTACAAATTATACTTTACCTGCAGGAAGAATTTATATTTGTGATGAAAATGGAACATATCACCCAGTTTTTGGAAATGTTACAGTAACAAATAATAATAATCCATCTGATACATTTAATATGAATATTCAAAATAACAATAATAGATATACATATTATTCATATTTATTGTATAGATTTGCATTAAAATATTATACAGTATTAAATCCAACTTATTATAGTACAGCTGGTTATACAGGTATTTATAGACATGCAGAGCACTGGGGCGATATTCCATATTATACATGGAAACAATCTCAATCTAATAGAGTAGCAACAACATCATATATTGATTATTTATATACAGATATTTTGAATTTAGATGGTTATTTAACACAATATGATGATGGAACTACTATTTCTAATACAGAAGTAGATATTATAAATTGGTTCTTTAATAATTATTTTATTAATGATTCTACTAATTTTAGAAGAGCTGTTGAAAAATCATTATTTGAAGCATCTATAGGTGCAAATGATTGTTATATTGTAACTAATAAATTAATATATGATAATTATAATAATATATATTATTATGATGATGTTAATAATCAATTAGTTGATAGACAAGGTAATAAAATAATTGATGTAACAATTACATACACTACCGAATATCCTTATGTTAGTGTTGTAGCAGATGGTTATGTTACATATCAAGAAGGTAATAAAATTTATATTAATAAAAATCCTGATATTATAGGAAATTTAACTGATTTCATATCAGCGAATGTATATTCAGAAAATCTAATTAATTCTAATAACCCATTATCTAGATTAAATTATTCTAATACACAATCTGTATGGGCTTATTTACAAGCTAAATATACATCATTAATTGATAAAAAATCAGCTATAATAAGTGCGGCAACAGATTATAATTCTGTTTTTGAAGCTTTAATTAATAATTATTTATCATATGATGAAAATATGACTGATACAGAAATGAATGATGAATTAAATATAGATTTAAATATTAATTCTTCAAATGCTTCACTGGAATATATTAATGCTACATATCAAGGAAAATCATACAACAAAGCAATAAAGGTTTCTGCTGGTGGATATTATATATTCTATATAGATGCAAATAATGCTTTAAAAGTTGTTGCAAGAGGTGTTACAGGAAATACAAATATGACTGTACAAATCTATACAACTGCATGGACAACTATTGCAACTAACCAATTTAATGCAACTATTAGTGAATATAAAATTGCTGCATCTAATTTTACAGCAAATTATGCTGTTCGGTTGATGTTTAGTGCAGATGCCTATGTATTTGATATTTTAGAAGGTACAGATACTCAAGTAACATTTACTAAAAATATAATACCTGCTGGAAATACAGATAGTGATTATCGTTATAGATATGTTAGAATACCATCATCAGAAGAAGTAAGACAATATGTTTCTGAATATGAAGGTAATGAAATTAATTATAATTTAAATTATACATTAAGTGCTTCAACAATTGCAGCAACTAAAACAGATACAACTGCTAGATATTATGTATTATTCACAACAACTGCATTATTGACAACAGAAAATTATAATACAACAACAAGAACAATTATTTGGACTTCAACTAATACATATGGAAGCACAAATACAACATTAACAAATGTTAATGGTACATTTAGGAATAATGCTACATCATATGCAAATTATTTTACAAATTATGGTGGTAGGTATTTATATGTTTCATATGCAAACAATAATACAGGCACTAATAACTTAAATAATGTTACAACAAGTAATACTGTATATTTCCGTACATTTACATTCTCAATAACTTATACAAAAGAAGATTATACTTCTATATTAGATCCAACAATTAATTTAGATCAAACATTAATAACATCAGAAGAAAAACAATCTTATATTAATGCTTCATTAAGAAATTCAGGATTTGATTTAGATGAATTTAGTAATGATATTTTAGTTGATTTAATCCCATTAAGCAAAGATAACACATTAGAAAATAGTTTATTAAAAGAAATTATGGGTGATGAATTAGATGCATTCTGTAAATATTTAATTTCAAATTCAAATAAAGATGTATTTATGGAATATGTTAATGAGGTTGTTGGCACATCATCTGAAAGTGCTAGAAAATTAATGCAATCTATTGGTCAGTTAGATTATAGGTTTATATATTCATTAATCATATCAATGGATAATGATTCTAAATTAACTAATGATTTAAAATTATTAATAGCTGCAGCATATATAGTATCTGATTATTCAAATATTTATAATCAAAGCTTATCATCTACATCTATAAATGTATCAAGTACAAAATTTAATACGAATATTTTGATACATTTTGATTCAACATATCAATATATTTCATCTAATGGTACATTTGATGCAGATAAATATACTGCATTTACAAGATATATATTAGATGAGGCAATTACTGCATCAGGTTATGGTATATTTGCTTTAGCATCATCTCGTGGTATTGAAAATGGTGCATTTATCCCAGATAATATTGACCTATTATCAATGGATGTATGCTATGATACAACAGCTAGTATTGGTTCTGTATCAATTATTGAATTAACTGATTCAATTAATTCTTCATGGAGAGATAATTTAGCATCTTTAGAAGATTATGATACTACAGATACAACAAGTGTTAATTACCATATTAGAGTTGAAATGAAGCAATTAGTAAAAGCTATTTCTAATATTATATTTGAACTTGATTTAGAATGTGATGATACAATTTTATATTCATCTGTAGATCAAATGGATTATGAAGAAAAAATAATAACATATTATGTTTCTGAACAATACCTAGATTATATTAAGAATGCACAATCATTAGAAATAATTAAATTATTATATGCTGATACTGCAACATCTAATAAAGCAGAAGGTGATTATATCACATTGAATAAAACATATGGTTATTCGCCTATTGAATTAACAGCATCTTCATTTGTAGCATCAAAATATTATACATATGATGAAGATTTAAGAACTTATTCTTTAGCAACAGTTTATGATAATGATGAAAATTATTATGAAATAAGTCAAATTGATATAGCATCAGCTATAACAATTATTCCTGAAGAAACAGATTATACTGCTAATTATACAATTAGATTTATTAAGATTGATACTGCAATTACATCATATAATTATTATTCAATGTATTTCTTAACAGATGAGGATTCAACAACATCAACAACTATTTATACAACAAGAAATATTCCATATTATGGTGCAACAGTTACATTTGTTGTTGAGGCTGATTTACCTGATGGAATGGATTTAAAATCATTCTTTAATATAACAGGTGAGACTAAGAATTTAACATGGGCATTTGATTTAAATGCTACAAATAATGGTATTATATCATCTAATATTGCATATATTTCTATAAATGTTGATATTAGTATGAGTCAAGGCTCTAAAGCATTTGTTCTTAATTTATATGGTAATACAAGAACAATAAATATAATAAAGGATGCAAATAGAAATTCATTAATAACAGGTTTTGCATATGATGGTACAGATTATACATCTAGTATGAATTTATCAAGAACTGCTTCAAGTACTATTCCTTTTGGTAGAGCATTTAATTATGATGAATTAACTACTCCTTATATCTTAACAACAGATATAGCAATTGACCAATTGAAAACATATTATATCCAAAATGGTACAAATGGTTCTTATTCATATATTAAGGTTGCATCTCCTACAATAGATGATATTTCAACATATTATGAAATAAATCCTGATTTCTATTTATATTTATTTGAAGTATCTTCAAATGCGACAGTTTCAATAACTGCTACAAAAGAAGAAAATTCAGAAACAGGTTTAATGACATATACTGTTACTTATGTTGTTAGATCAGAATATGGAACAACTACTACATATACTCATTTGTTAACTGAACATATTTATTTTGATGATGGAACTGTCTTTGGAACTTTATATAAAGATGGTGTTGCTGTAGATGGTTCAGGATTATATACAACTGATTTTATATATGATGAAGAAGAAATTTTTGCATCAACATATTCAGATTTAATATATGATGAAGATGAAGATAATTTCGTTGCTGTAATATTTAATAGAGGTTATGAGCCACAATATAGAATTAGATATAATCTATCTAATTTCTATGGAGATATAACTAAATATTCAGTAACTCAAGGAGAAGCAAATGCTTCATTATCATCTCCACAAAATACATATGCTGGTATTACAATTACAATAGATGATGACCAAGAGCCTGGTACATATTTATTCAATTATGTTTATACAAATACAGGCTTATGGGAATCAGTTAGTGGTTGGGTTGCTGCTACAAGCTTTGATCCAGATGCAGTATATTACTTTAATTATGGTGATGATGAATATTATTCTCCAATGGATGAAATAGGCGAAGAAATTACTGCAGAAAATTTTGATGATTATGTTGATTACTTAGTTATGTATGTTTCAGGAGAAGATCCAAATTATACAAGAACTTATACATTCCCTGATTTATATATCTTAAAGGATTTTGCAACTGATGCTTTATTCCATAAATTAACATTCTTAGATGAATCTATAGTTTTAGGTGGTACTGCTTCAGTTATGTTACCTACTACACCTATTAGTGCTGGTAGCAATAATACAGATGAGGATTCAGTGATTTATAGTTCTGTATTTGCTAATTATTCTTCAAATCAAATAATTATTAATCCAAACTCAATTGAATATTCTCTATCAGCTCAAGATGCATCTGTAACAGATTATTATACTGTAGGTACTGTTTCTGATACAGATTTGGAAAATTATGCTCCAACTATTAAAGTTGAAGACCATGCTCAAGTATTTAAATATACTACTTTAACTAAATTAGCAACATATGGTGCTGATAATGGTCAAACTGTTAAAGATAGTGATATCTTATCTAATAGAGAAGATATGCTACTTTATATTCCATTTGTTACTGGAACAGGTAATGATAAAACATATGAAGTTTTCTTAGTATTGTTAGATGAAAATTTAAATTGGTTAAAGGTATATCCTAGATTATTTAATGGCGTTGATGATGGTACTAAGAGTATTTATACATATTCAACAACATTTGATACATCTGATGCAGAAGCTGATCCTACTTTAACTCAATTTACATATGATGGTAATACATATCAGATTGCTGATTATGCTGGAAATACAGATATTACATCTGATGAATCTAAGAATATATCATTATATATGGATTATATTGGTGATCCATTAGAAGATCATTTCTGGTATATTTCTTATGTTGTATTCTCTGAATATTATCTAAATAAAGGACAAACTGATACAAACTCTGATGGAAAAGATGATTTAGGAGCTGTTAGATATTATCATATATCTATAGTAGATGCTTCTAACACAGTATATTTTGATGTTTCATTATATGCTCCACAAGATTTTAAATTAGATGAAATTTATTTAACTTTTGCAGAGGTAATTTATAATTCACAAACTTATATTGGACAACGTCAATTAAGCTGTTATTTAGAAAAGACTCTAGATGAAGAAGATAATTATATTTATGGAGAAGAAGGAACAGATGTTGAAGGTTTAGTATTATATACTTTAAAATTAAGTATGGCTGCTTTACCTGCTGGTTATTTCAATTTCTATTTGGATTTACCAAATGGTTATGGTGCTATTTGTTATACAAATAAAGATAATGAATTAAATACAGCTACTGCTCCTGGTTCATCATTAGAAGGTTCATATTTACCACATACAACAATTATTCCTATTACTGTTGGTTTAAGAATTATTGTTAGTGAATTAACAGGTGAAAGCTCAAGCGTATGGGCAGTTAATACATCTGATTTATACACAAGACAAATTACTTATATGGGTAAAGAAGAATAAATATAAACTAAAAAAGGATATAAAAAAATTTATATCCTTTTTTTAATGAAAATAAAAATATTTTTTTTAAAAAAATTAAAAATCTCTCTATTATTTATATGAATTAGTAAAAAAATTCATATAACAATTTTAGGGAGGTATAATAAAATGGAAGA
>CAJOQR010000065.1 GCA_905236965.1 uncultured Acholeplasmatales bacterium
ATTTTTTTATGAAATGGACATATTCAACTTCTAGTGTTAGTTTGTTTAATTTTGGCTATTTTATATTGTGTGTAATAATAGTATTTATTGCTGTATCTTTCTTATATTTATTGTGCTATTTATTAAGCTCAAGAAAATTAAAAACATATATTGAAAAATAAAAAAAGTTGTAAATTTAGGTACATTCATTTAAATTAAAGCAAATGTAAAAAGGCATCGTTGATTACCTGAAATTGAGGTAAAAATTGATGCCTTTTTTTACTATTTTTATACACTTTAATTTAAAAGAAGCCTTGATTATTTAAACTAAAAAATATAATTTTTTATAAAACTTCTAGCTACAGCCTTAATAATTTAATTATTTTAAATTTAAAGCTTTTCTTATCTTTTTCTTCCTAAACCTACTTTGTTATAAACTTTATTAATTTTTTTGTTTGCAAGATATGTTGCATAATCTCTTCCTTCATCTAAAACTTCATCTAAATATTTTGAATTAATTAATTCGTTATATTTTTCTTGAATAGGCTTTAGTTCGGCTTCAACTGCATCTGCAACATCGCTTTTAAATGTTGCATAATTTGAATTTTTATATTTTTCTTCAAGTTTTTCAATAGAAGTATTAGTAAGGCAAGATAAGATAGTTAATAAATTAGAAATTCCTGGTTTATTTATTTCATCATATTTTATTAAATTATCTGAATCTGTTATAGATGATTTAATTTTTTTCTTGGCTACATTAATATCATCTAATAATGCGATATATGCTTTAGGGTTAGGATCTGATTTGCTCATCTTTTTTGTTGGGTCAACTAAAGACATTATTTTAGCTCCACCTTTAGCTATATATGGTTCTGGAATTTTAAAAGTATCACCATATTTATTATTAAATCTAATGGCTAAATCTCTTGTTAATTCAAGATGTTGTTTTTGATCTTGACCAACAGGAACTATATCTGTATCATATAATAATATATCAGCCGCCATTAAAGCTGGATATGTTAATAATCCTGCTGAAACGCCTTGAACTTGTTTTTCTTTTTTATCCTTAAATTGAGTCATTCTTTCAAGCTCACCAATATATCCTGTGCATTCTAAAACCCAACCAAGTTGGTTATGAGCTGGAACTTCAGATTGAATAAAAATATGTACTTTTTTTGGATCTAATCCACAAGCTAAATATAAAGCAACAAGTGATCTTATATTTTTTCTTAAAGTTTCTTTTTCTTGTGGTACAGTAATTGCATGACAATCTGCAACAAAAACTAAAAAATCTGTGAATTCAGGATTGTCTTGTAATTTTACAAAATTTTTTAATGCTCCTAAATAATTACCAAGAGTAATATTACCACTTGGTTGAATACCTGATAAAAATCTCATTTAATTAATCTCCTTTAAATAAAAAAAATCCTTGAAATTATAAATTTTAAGGACGAAATAATCCGCGGTGCCACCTTAATTCTAGATAACTAGCTCTTTAATAAAATTTTTTAACCAATTCCTAAATAAATTTTTCTTGATGCTTTCACTATCCATCAATCGCTTTGTTTGAATGCTTTAATTAGTACTAAATAAATTATACCAATTGTAAAAATAAAAATCAACTGAATAAAAAAATACTTAGTTTAATTTTAAAAACCATTTATTCTATATTTTTAGTATGAATATAATACAAAATTATAAATTTTTGTTTTAACCGAACATTTTTCTAAAAATTAACCTTTTTTCCTAATATAACTCGATAAAGTAAAGTCGACTTTACTTTAAAACGAATAATAAACATAAAAATAATATCAAAATAAAATAAAATTAGAAAAAAAGAGAAAAAAATGTAAAAATATTTATAAAAAGTATTGTATTAGTGTTTTAAAAAGAATATAATATTTACATAAATTTCTAAAAAGGAGAGAAGAAAATATGAAATTTAACAAAAAAACTTTTGCACTAGCAGGTTTTAGTGCATTAGCTGTACTTTCATTAGCATCTTGTGGTGGTAAATATCAATATGCCAACTATGATGAAACAGGTACTATTACAATTCCAAAAGATTGGACTGCTCCTGATTCTATAGATGTTTCAAATATTGATCTTAGTACAGCAACAGACGAAGAATTATATAATACATTCTTTGGAACTTATGAAGATGAAATGAATTTAGCTAAAAATGCAGCTACAGCAGACGAAAGATATTATCATTATGCTAAAGCTGAAGCATATGCATTAAATGAAGCTTTATTCATCCCTATGACTACACAAGGAGGATCATTTACTATTACACGTGTTGGTATTGGTTCAGCACCTTATGCTTTATGGGGAACTGATTCTGATAAATTAAAATATGTAGGTGTTGCAACAGAATTAGTTAAAGCAGAAGATAGACAAACTATGAGAGAAAAGCTTTTAAAAGAAAGAGAAGAAGCTGTTCCATATAAAGCTTATTCTGATGGTTCTCATACAACAACATATAGTGCAACTGCTGAATTAGAAAAATTAGGATATCAAACAACAAAAACTTATAATTTCGCTGATTCACAATTCCCTACAACATATGATATTCATAATACATATAGAGCTGCTGATTCAACTTATTTATGTAATTATTATGATTATCTAGTTCAATATGATGTTGCAGGTAATATTATTCCATCACTTGCTGAATCATGGACTGTTTCTGATGATGGTTTAACATGGACATTTAATATTCGTCAAGGCGTTAAATGGGTTGATGTTAATGGTAATGAAAATTCAGAATTAACAGCTGAAGACTTCGTATATGGTATGCAACGTGCTCATGAAAAAGGTTATGTTGATTACATGTTCGATGTTTTAGAAAATGGTGAAGATGTAATTTATGACGAAAAAGAATTTTCTGAATTAGGTGTTAAAGCTAAGAGTAAATATGTCTTAGAATTTAAATTAAATGCTAAAACTGATTATTTCTTAACATATTTAACTTATAATTCATATGCTCCTGCTAAGCAAACATATGTTGAATCTAATCCAAATTATGGTTCATCAAATGCTGATATTTTATATTGCGGACCATTTATTTGTTCATCATCAATTGCTGAATCTTCAATGGATTTAGTAAAGAATTCTAAATATTGGGATGTTGATAATGTTACAATTGATAGAGCTCAC
Source organism: uncultured Acholeplasmatales bacterium (assembly GCA_905236965.1). GTDB lineage: Bacteria > Bacillota_I > Bacilli_A > Acholeplasmatales > Anaeroplasmataceae > Anaeroplasma. The sequence continues at coordinate 3,139 of CAJOQR010000065.1, forward strand.
GTAACATATGATGAAGGTGGAAATCAAACTCAAGTATATGAAAGAGCAGTTGCTGGTACATATGCAGGCACAGGTTTAAATGCAGTAACAATTCCTCTTGCAAAAAAAGATGGTAATTTTGAAAAATATGCTTATGTTTCAGATACAAATGCAACAACATATATTGGCCAATTCAATCTTAACAGACATAATTATGCAACTAAAGGTTATGAAGATTCTACAACATCTCCTAAGACTGCTGAACAAAGCGCTACAACTGCTAAAGCTATATTAAATTCTAACTTTAGACGTGCAATAGTTTCTGCCTTTGATAAATATAAATATAATGCTGTATCAAGAGGTGAAGAAGCTGCTTTATTTAATTTAAGAAATACATATGTTCCTTATGATTATGTTTCATTATTAAATGATACTGAAGGTTATAAAGCTGGAACTGAATATGGTTATATGGTATTGAATGAAATGCAAAAATTAGGTTCATTAGTAACTAACGTAAAAGATGGTATTAATTCATACTATAATACTGATTTAGCTTTATTATATTTAGAAAAAGCATTAGAAGAAACTGGAATTGATGAAACAATTTATCTTGATTATCCATGTGCAGCTTATCTTCCAACTCAACTTGCTGCTGCAAATGTTATTAAGCAAACTATTGAAACTGCATTACAAGGAAAAGTAATTGTTAATGTTATTGAATGCTCAAACATTTATGCATATTATTATTCAAATTATTATGTTGATGATGCAAAAGATGCTAACTATGATTTCGACTTCTCTAATGGTTGGGGTCCAGATTATGGTGATCCATTAACTTATATGTCAACATTTGGTCCTAATGGTGATTTGATTAAGAATGTTGGTATTAATGCTCACGATAGTACTAAGTATTAATCTAGCTTAATAGATAATAATTAATCGAGCGGATTTCCGCTCGATTTCATTTTCTAAATTATTTGCATATTACATAGTAATATGTTATACTTTCTCTAATAAAAATTAAAATCTCTATTTTTAAAATAGAAATGAGGGGAAAAATGTGAAAGGGTATATTTTAAAAAGAATATTACGTTCAATTCTTTCATTAATAATTGTTGTATTTATTATTATGTTATTAGTTTTTCAATTAATGAATAAAGATGATGTATTTAAAGCTGATATTTCTTTAAATAAGCACATAGGTAATGATAGAATTTCGTATAAATATAGTAAGTGGGAAGATTATGGTTATCTTGATTTAGTAACTTACTCAGAATATGTACAAGAAAAAGCTGCTGAAAAAGGTGTATCTTATTCTGAAATTTATATTTTACCAAAATATCAATTTAATGGTAATATATCAAATGATGATAATGCTTATGTAGAAGTTAATGGTGAGGCAATTTATATTATAAAAGACTTTAAAGATTATTATACATCTAAAGGCTATACAATAATAAGAAATGATGAAAATTCAAGTACAGATCCTGCAATATTATTTGCATATAAAGAATATAATGTATTTTATAGATTGTGGGATTTCTTTAGCCATTTATTGTTTTTTGATAATGTAAATTATGCTAAAACAACTGATGAATTTGTTGCAAATTATGGTGAATTAAAAAGAGAAATAAAGATATGTATTGATCCATTAAATGGTTGGCCATGTGTTATGGGTAGTGGTACAAAAAACAAATATTTATTATATTTTGATAGTCATTTCCCTTTTATACATCAAAATTTTGTTACATTGAATTTAGGTGTTAGATATGAAAATAGTTCTGATTTTTTTGAATATTTCATATCACCACAGGGTGGATCTGTTAATAGTGATGTAAAAGTTCCATCAGGAGAGGTTATTTCAACATCATATAATTTCCATGAAAGAAAAATAGCTGTTGATTCAAATGGAAATACATTATTAATGCAAGATATTGTATATGATCAATTTAGCGATTGGTTTGGTGAAGGAGAAGTTTATACACAAACTTTAACATTTAAAGATGGTCTTTCAATGTTAGAATATTCATTTATTATTGGCATTATATCTACAATTTTAGTTTATATAATTGGTATTCCTTTGGGATTGGTTTTAGCTTTAAAAAAGGATAAAATTGTTGATAAAATTGGTAATTTCTATATTATTTTTATAATGGCTGTTCCATCTTTAGCATATATTTATTTATTCTCAACTATTGGTAATAATGTTTTTGGTTTGCCTAATGTTTGGGGATTGGGATCAGATCCTGCTTGGCTGATTTATGTTTTGCCTATTATATCGCTTGCTTTACCTTCAATAGCAAACATTATGAAATGGGTAAGAAGATATATGATAGATCAAATGACATCAGATTATGTTAAATTCGCAAGGTCACAAGGTTTTTCTGAAGGTGAAATTTTTAGAAAACATATTTTAAAAAATGCCTTAATTCCTATTGTTCATGGAATACCTGCAAGCATTTTAGGTGCTTTAACAGGAGCTATTATTACAGAACGTGTATATGGTGTTCCTGGTATGGGTAAGCTTTTAACAAATGCTATTAATATATGTGATAATGGTGTAATTGTTGGTTTGTCATTTTTATATGCATTCTTATCTATTGTTTCATTAATCTTAGGTGATGTTTTAATTGCAAAAGTAGATCCTAGAATTTCATTTGCTGGCGGAGGAGGTAGAAAATAATGGAAAATTTAGAATTAAATAATGAAATTTCTAATGAAGAAGAAAAAGGTTCTTTAGATGATTTATTCTATTTCATGCCAGAAAGCACAAATGATATTGAAAAAATAACTGCGCCAAGATATTCATATTGGAAATCTGTTTTTAGAGTTTTCTTTAAGAAAAAATCTAATTGG
>CAJOQR010000066.1 GCA_905236965.1 uncultured Acholeplasmatales bacterium
ACACCTGACTCTAATAATTGTTTCATTGAAACTACTGATTCAGACATTTTTAATTTTCCTCCATTTTATTTTTGTTATGTCCTCTGCCTTCTTCATCATCTGCCTCCATCAATTTTACTTGCACACGACGGCAAACTCCAAAGACATGTGTATTTTGTGCCTTTTAGATAATACCATAATTATTATAATTATGCAACAAAATTTACAAATTTATTTGATTTTAAATAATTGAAATTAAATAAAAAATGTTAATAAACAATATTTGCTTACTAACATTTTATAATCATTATTTAATTTCTTCTAAATTATCCATAAATTCTTTAAAATATTTAGGAATTTCAGAATCAAATTCCATCCATTTTTTTGTTCTAGGATGTTCAAATCCAATTGTTTTAGCATGCAAGAATTGGCCTTGATCTCCAATTATTTTTCTTCTTCCATATGTTTTATCTCCAACTAATGGATGACCTATATATTCTAGATGAACTCTAATTTGATGAGTCCTTCCTGTTTCAAGTTTGCATTCTATATATGTAAAATCTTTAAATCTTTTTAAAACTTTAAAATTAGTAATGGCTTCTTTTCCCAATTTATCAACAGCCATTTTTTTTCTATCTTCTTTGCTTCTTGCAATAGGAGCATTTATTCTACCTTTATCTTCATTTATAACTCCATATACTAAAGCATGATACGTTCTTTTACATGTATGATTTTTTAATTGTTCCGTTAATGATTTAGATGCTAAATCATTTTTAGCAATCATTAATAAGCCTGTTGTATCTTTATCTATTCTATGAACTATTCCTGGTCTTTCAACACCATTAATTGTTGATAAGTCATCTAATTCATATAAAAGTCCATTTACTAATGTTACATCTTTAGTTGTTAGTGAAGGATGAACAACCAATCCTTTTGGCTTATTAACAACAGCAACATCGCTATCCTCATATACAATTTCTAAATTTAAATCACAAGCTTCTAAATCTATTTTTTTTACCTCAATTTCATCAATTGAAATTACATCTCCTAATGATGCTTTATATGAAGGCTTAACAATTTTATCATTTACTTTAAATTTACCTAATTTTATATTTTCAATTATAAAATCTCTTGAAAATTCTGGTTTTAATATAGCAATTGCTTTATCAATTCTAATATCTTTTAAATCATTTTTTATTATTAGCTTTTCCATTTTTATTTTTTCCTTCAAAGAATAATAAATAAATTATATATAATATTAAACCAATAACTAAAAATGCATCTGCTAAATTAAAAATCGGAAAATTAGATTTAAATAATAAATTAGAAATAGAATTTAAAGGGCCAAAAGAAATCATGTCAACAACTCCAGCACGATATTCTTTTAATGGAGTAATACAAATAACTCTATCTATTAAATTACCTACGCAACCAGCAAATGCCATTGTAATACCTAATGATCTTAATTTATTATTTTTCCAGTTATTTCTAATACATAAATAACCTAATAAAATAGATGCTACAACAGATATAATAACTAAAAGCCATGTAGAATCAGAAAGCAAGCTCCAAGCCATTCCTGTATTCAATTTATAATCTAGTGTTATAAATTTATAATCACCAAATTTTATTAAAACAAAATCTGAAAAAGCTTGTTTTTGAGTTATCCATTTTAATAATTGATCTAATATAACTAAAATAGCAAATAAAAGACATGTTATTAACATTTATCTTTACCTCCTTATATTCATATTAATTATTTTTAATTTCTATTTCTAAATTATCCATTTTATAATATTTTATTCCTGCTGCATCAAGCATACGCTTTGATGCAATAAATGAATCAGATGTTCTATTTTTATCTGATAAATAAATAATTTCTTCAACACCTGATTGAATTAATAATTTTGCACATTCATTACAAGGAAAAAGTGTTACATATAATTTACTACCCTTTAAACTTGAATTAGAATTCAATATAGCATTTGCCTCAGCATGAACAACATAAGGATATTTTGTATTTAAAGGATTTTCATCAGTTTTTCCCCATGGAAAAACTGAATCATCACATCCTTTAGGAAAACCATTATAACCTATCGCAATTATTCTTTTATCTTTATTTATTATGCAAGCTCCTACTTGAGTTGAAGGATCTTTACTTCTTTTTGCTGAAAGTAAAGCAACTCCCATAAAATATTCATCCCAGCTTATATGCATAAATTCCTCCTTATGGATTTAATCTATCAGGTCCACGGAATATAAACATAGCATCTTTAATGCCTTCATTGAATAAAATCATAGTGATTCTATCAACACCTATTCCAAAACCTCCATGAGGTGGACAGCCATATTTAAAGAAATTCAAATAAAATTCCACATCACGTTCTAATCCTTTTTCCTTACATTGCTTTAATAAAACATCATATCTATGTTCTCTTTGCGCACCAGTTGTTATTTCACAACCCTTCCAAATTAAATCATATCCACATGGAACGCCATATTTATCTCTCATATGATAAAAAGCTCTACAGCTAGCACTATATCCAGTAATGAATAAAAATTCATGTCCAAACATATCCTTAGATAATTTTTCAACTAATCTTTCACCTTCAGTTGTTAAATCACCTTTTTCACTTTCATCAACTTTATAACCATATCTTTTTTCTAATTCATCATATACATCATGTAAATCCATTACAGGGAAAGGTAACTTTGGAACAATTACATCAATACCAAATTTTTCTTTTATTTCTTTTCCATATTTTTGCTTTACAGCTTTAAATGCATAATTAAGCATTTTTTCTTCTAATTTCATAACATCTTTATAAGATTTTATATATGAAAACTCTAAATCAAGTCCTGTAAATTCAGTAGCATGCTTACGAGATGCAAATTTTTCAGCTCTAAATACTGGTCCTGTTTCAAATATTCTTTCAAAGCCAGCTGCCATAGCCATTTGTTTATAAAATTGTGGGGATTGAGCTAAAAATGCAGATTTATCAAAATAATCAACCTTAAAAACACCAGCTCCTGATTCAGATTCAGCACCTATTAATTTTGGTGTATGTATTTCAATAAAATCATCATTAACTAAAAATTCTCTACATTTATTTACAAAACAAGATTGTACCTTAAACATTAAAGTATTTTTATCTGTTCTTAAATCAATCCATCTATAATCTAATCTTAAATCAATATTAGTTTCTTCTCCTTTTGGGGCAACAATTGGTGAAGGTTCAGCAATAGATGAAATTATCTTAATTTTATCTGGATACATTTCCATTCCATTTAATTTAACATATTCACTTTTTAAAATTAAGCCTTCAACTTCAATTACTGTATCTATTGTTATTTTAGATAATAATTCATCCCAATTTGGATGCTTAGATTTTTCAATTGTAATTTGTAATTTTCCAGATATATCTCTTAATACAATGAAGCACATTGATTTTTTATTTCTAATATTTTCAACAAAACCTGAAACTTTATTTATTTTTTTTAATTTAATATCTTTTATCATTCTTCTTTGCATATTTAATTCTCCTTTTTAATATTACATGATGCACATGGGCTAGATGATGCTTGATTTAATTTATTTATAACATAAGGATAAACATCATATAATGGAATAGTTTCTTGTTCATCTGTAACATTATCTTTAATATTAATTGTAAATGATGCTAATTCATTATCTCCTAAAATACAAGTAAATCTTGCATTATTCTTATCCGCTTCTTTAAATTGAGCTTTTATACCTCTATCCTTATAATCCATTTCACAACAAAGCCCACCTAATCTACAAATGTTTGCTAATTTAATAGATTCAAGCTTAGCTTTTTCTCCTAAAGATATGAAATATATATGAATGGCATCAGGCTTTGATAATTTTTTGCCAGCATAAGATGTTGCAAGTAATAACCTTTCCATACCAAAGGCCATACCAACGCCTGGAATGTCTGGACCTGATAAATCCTTAATTAAATTATCATATCTTCCGCCAGCTCCTATAACATTTTGAGCACCAAATTCTAAAATATTTACTTCTAATTCAAAAACAGTGTGTGAATAATAATCTAATCCTCTTACTAAATTATCATCAATAACATATTTTATTTGCATTTGATCTAATGCAGATAAAACCATTTCAAATCTATTTTTAGATTCATCATTTAAATAATCTTTAATTTTTGGGGCATTTTTAAAGAATTCTTTTTCTTTATCAACCTTACAATCCAAAATTCTTAATGGATTTTTAATTAATCTATTTTTACAATCTTCACATAATGAATCTTCATATTGCTTAAAATAATTTACTAAAACTTCTCTATATTTTTCTCTTGATTGTAAATCTCCTAAGGTATTAATTTTAACAGATACATCCTTTAATCCTAAAGATCTAATTATAGATGCACCTAATGCTATAACCTCTGCATCAATTAAAGGAGAATCTGAGCCTAATGCTTCAACACCAAATTGATTAAATTGTCTATTTCTTCCTTTTTGAGGACGCTCATACCTAAACATTGGTCCCATATAAAATAATTTATTAACTGGGCTATCAACATATAATTTATTTTCAATAAAGGCTCTTGCAACACCAGCTGTACCTTCAGGTCTTAAAGTTATAAGCCTTTCTGATCTATCCTTAAAATCATATGTTTCTTTAGTAACCATATCTGATGTATCATTTATATCTCTATGAAATACATTATAAGATTCAAATATAGGTGTTCTAATTTCTTTATAATTATATAATTTACATACTTTTCTTATAGCATCTTCTAATTTTGTCCAATCACCAACTTCATTAGGCAAAATATCATAAGTTCCTTTTGGTTTTGCAATCATTTAATTTTCCTCCTAATTAAAAAAATAAAAGCTTCCTTATACATAAGGACGCTTTTAAACGTGGTACCACCTTAATTTAGAAAAATAATTTTTCTCTTTAATCGTTAACGCCTGATACGTCCTTTTAAAGGCATTCAAAAGTGTCCCTAATTAACCATTTATAGATGCTTTCACCTTCCATCCTCGCTTTTATAAATTTAAGTTAATTTTCTTCTTCTTCATCAATTTATTTTACATTTGATATTTTACAATAAATAAAGCCTAATTTCAACAATTAGGCATTTATTATATCATTAAGATACTAAATCATTATTATTTTTTTCTCTTTTTTTATTTTCATCTAAAGTATTTAAAGTTTTTGTTATAACTTCCATAAAATAATTAACTAAATCCTCTTCTTCAATATATTCATCTTCATTAATAATTGAAAATAAATTAGATAATAAAAATTTAACATTTTCTTTACCTTTAGATTCAATTTTTAAAAATTCACTTTCAATATTTAATAAATCTAAAGTTTTTTCTAAATATTTATAAGCATCACGATCATTAAAATATATCTTATAAGGTTTACCAACATCATCAAAGGCTTCATCGATTATTCCATATAACAAATTTTTATTTTCATCAAAAGGTCCAATTAAATATTTAAGAAAATGTCTATCTATTTCAGGATAATATAAATAAACTAATAAAGGTCTTGTATTTTTTTTATTAATTATTAATGGTAGATAAGATAAATATATATAACATTCTGAATCAACAAATGTTTTTTCTTTAAATTCTAATACAAATTCCATATTTTCTTTAGCTTTTCTAGGAATTGTTTCTAAATAAGGTATATTCACATATGATATTTGATATTCATATTTTAAAGTATCAATTATTGAATGAACGCATAAATTATTTTCAAATGCGTTTTGAATATCATTTAATTCATTAGCTAAAATTGAATCTAAAATATATAAATAATCAACTATTTTAGAAATTTCAGAATCATTACACATCTCAACACGCTTACCATGACGATAGCTATATAATAAAATATTATTATTTTCCATAATTTTAAATTTATTTTCACGATAAAATAATTTATCAAAATCAGTCATTTCTTCTTTTTTCTTAATAGAAAATAATAATGCATCACAATTATAAAATGTAATAGATGGAATATTTCCTGTTAATATATCATGAACATAATTAAATCCATATCTATTATAAAAAATTTCTCCTCCAATTGGATTGCTTTCATTTTCTCCAATAAATGTAAAAAGAGAATTTTTATCATCTTTAATAAAATAAAAAATATTTTCTGAATTAAACATATTAAAATATTTTTTATCCATAAATTTTTTTATTAATTTTTTTGCTTCCTTAAATAATTCTTTATTCATCAAAAACACCTTTAAATACTAAAACCCTTTTTATACCATATGTTTTATTTTTCAATAAATATAAATCTTTATAATCATTTTTAAAATTAGATTCTTTACTCATTTCAAAAACAATTAAGCCATTATTATTTAATAATTTTTTTACATTTTCAATTATAAAATCAATATCATTCATTTTATATGGTGGATCTAAAATTATTAAATCAAATTTAATATCTATTTTTTCTATAAAGGATAAATAATCTAAATTATAAAATGATGCATCTAAAATACCTAATTTTTTAGTATTATTTATTGCAACATCTAAAGCTTTTTTATTTATATCATTTATATAAATTTTATCCATTCCTCTAGAATATGCTTCTAAGGCCATTGCGCCACTACCTGAAAATAAATCAAGGCAAATACCACCATCAAAATATGGACCAATCATATTAAAAATAGCTTCCCTAACACTATCTTGTGTTTCTCTTGTTGAATCTAAATTTGTCATATCAATTATTCTATGGCGATACTTACCTGCAACAATTCTCATATATTCTCCTATTCTGGCAATTTATCAATAATATTATAATTTAATTTCTTTCCATTTAATTTATATTTAGATAAATCTTTAAAATATTTTAATGCTTCTTTTTTTATTTCTAAATATGATTCATTTTCATATATTATAATTTTACCAAAATGCTCTCTATGTATTTTTAAATTATCATGAAAAAATACAACTAACATATTAGCTCTTACATTATCTTTTTTACCAACATTTATCTTAATTATAGCATTAGATTTATTAATATTTTTTTTATTATTAGATTTTTTATTATTTTTTTCTTTTTTATTTTTTAAATTAACATCTTCTATTTCATTATATGTTCTTTCATTTTCATTAATCATTTCTAATAAAGCATTAATTAAAGGCATTGGATCTTTATTTTGTTTTGATAATTTCATAATTAAAGAATCATATTTATGAATATTTTCTAAATTAGATATTTTATCATTTATTTTAAAATATAATTTTTTTTCTTTTTTTAATTTAATATCTTCTACTGAAGGAATTACTTCAACATCAATATTATGATGTATATAATTTTCTAATTCATTAATTTTTCCTTTAGCATTTTTAGTAGCAAAAGTAATTGCTATACCATTCGCACCAGCTCTAGCTGTTCTTCCTATCCTATGAACATATAATTCATATTCATTAGGAACATCATAATTAATTACAGCTTCTATACCATTAATATCTATTCCTCTTGCTGCAACATCTGTTGCAATTAAAATATTAATCGCACCGCTTCTATAAGCATCCATTACTCTTTCACGACTTTTTTGCTTTAAATCTCCATGTAATCCATCAGCTTTGAAATTTAGATTTTGTAAATATAATACTAATTCATCAACCATAGATTTTGTATTAGTAAAAATCATTACACTTCTAAATTCATTCAAATCTAAAATTCTTAATAATAAATCTTTTTTAGATTCTCTTTTTACATAATATACCTTTTGAGAAATATTTTCTACTGTTAATGAATTAGATTCTATTTTAATATATTTAGCATCTTGCATATATTTTTTGCTAACGTTCTTAACAAAAGAAGGTAAAGTTGCTGAAAAAAGCGCTGTTTGACGATTTTTAGGTGTTGTTTTTAAAATAGTTTCTAAATCATCTTCAAAACCCATTTTTAGCATTTCATCTGCTTCATCTAAAACTAAATATTTAACATTATCAAATTTTAATTTATTTTTTTCCATCAAATCAATTATTCTACCAGGTGTGCCTATAATAACTTGTGGTGATTTTTTCAAAGCTTCAAATTGCTTATCATATGATTCACCGCCATAGATTGTTGCAATCCTAATTTTTTTAAAATTTTTAGAAATTTTTTCTATTTCTTTCGCAACCTGAATAGATAATTCTCTTGTTGGTGTTAAAACTAAAGATTCAATATTTTTAGAATTTTCATCTATATTTAAAATTAATGGAATAGAATATGCAAAAGTTTTACCAGTTCCTGTTTGAGCTTGACCTATAACATCATTTTTATTTAAAAGAAGCGGTATAGCTTTTTTTTGAATAGGTGTTGGAGATAAAATATTCAATTCCTTTAATGATTCAATTATTTTTTCATTTTTTATTATTTCATTAAAATTCAAATTTAAAACCTACCTTTTTTTAAAAACAATTCATTATATCAAAATGTTTTTAAATTATCAAAAAGAAAAGTGGAATTAATTCCACTTTATTATTATATTCTTATATATAAGAACTAGGAAGGTTGTGAAGAACGACGTTCTCCAAAGATGGTAAGCCTCACGAACGAACAATTAGGGTTCCCAAATTAATGGGCATCCGGCACATGTTAATCCTCAGCTCCCGTATAAATTAATTTGAGCTCCACTGCCATCTTCCTAGTGATTATATTTTACCACGGTATATATTAATTATCAATAATTATACAATAAATGAATAAATAATAGAGATTAATCCGCATAAAAATAGCAAAAAACCAACTCCATACATTAATGAATCACCTTTAGATTCACCTGTATATTTAGCATTATTTAAAGAAGGAAGACAAATTGCTTCTAAACCAATTAATATCAATACTAAAGGAATCAAAAAATGCTTTTGAAAGAAATTTTCTGTATTGCCTTTTGTAAATACATCTATAATATAATATAAAACTAATGCGACACTAATTAATGCAACAGCAATCATAAATATTTTTAATCCAAGATATTCTTTTTTTATTTCTTTTGTTCTATATGCATTTTTAGTGCTTCTATTTAGATTATCTTCTTTTTTAATTCTGGTCATTTTAAAAGCCTCCAAGCAAGTTTGATTATATCATATAAATTTTTGAAATAAAAGAATAAAAGAACTGAGTATCCCCAGTCCTTTTAACAATTATTTTGCTTTTGAAGTTTTTTGTAAAACAACAACATTTTCTTTAGCTTTAGCTTTTGGATTTTCTAAACCTTTTTTAGCTACATCGCATAAATTTTTAAATCCTTCTGGATCATTAACAGCTAATTCAGCTAACATTTTTCTATTGATTTGAACATCAGCATTAGCTAAACCATTAATAAATGTATTATATTTTAATCCATTTAATTGAGCAGCAGCATTAATTCTTTGAATCCATAATTTTCTAAAATCTCTTTTGCGAGCTTTTCTATCTCTAAAAGAATATTGTAATGAACGCATTACTTGTTCATGAGCTGTTTTATATAAAGCATGCTTAGAACCATAGTAGCCCTTAGCCATCTTTAAAACTTTTTTACGTCTTCTTCTTGTTACATATCCACCTTTAACTCTTGGCATAATTCGCTACCTCCTACTTTAAATTAGAAATCAAAGTCTTAATTCTTTTTTCATCTGTTGGATGTACTAATGCAGACTTTGCTAAATCCTTATTTTCTTTATGTGTTTTGTTTGTTTTTAAGTGGCCTGTATAAGCGTGTCCACGCTTAATTTTACCAGTACCAGTAATTTTAATTCTTTTCTTTAAACCACTGTGTGTCTTTTGCTTTGGCATAATATTTCTCCTTATTATTTCTTTTCTTTCTTTGGCGCAACAATCGCATAGAAATTCTTGCCCTCTTGTTTAGGCTTTGAATCAATTTGAATTCCTTCTGGTAATTCAGCTAAAATTTTATCTAAAATATCTAAGCATAATTCAGGATTATAAGCCATACGACCTCTACCCTTTTGGAATTTTAAAGCAATTTTAACTTTACTACCATGATCTACAAAATCAACAATTTTTCTAACCTTTGTATCAAAATCATGCTTTTCTGTAGTTGGCGTAAATTGTACTTCCTTTAGTGGTACAATTTTTTGATTTTTCTTTTGTAACTTAGCTTTTTTCTGTTGTTCAAATCTGAATTTTGAAAAATCCATTAATTTAGCAACAGCTGGATTTGCATCTGGTGATATCAAAACTAAATCTAGACCTCTTAAATCAGCTTCTTCTAAAGCCTTATCACGAGATAAAACACCTAGCTTTTCTCCTTTTTCTGAAATTACTAATAGTTCCTTTACTCTGATGTCTTCATTAATTAATGTATCATCAAATTTATTTCCTTGTTTGCTAATAATTACACCCCCAAACAATTTTTTAAATAAAAAAGAGGACAGAACGCCCTCTAGATAATCATAATAAATTTAATTTATGTGACCATTTGCCTACCAACATGATAAATCGATCAGGCGAGAAACAGGCGTTTCTTCTTTCCACGTTATTTACTTAACCTTAGTTATTATAAGGTAATTACTAAAAATAGTCAATACTTTTTTTAATTTGATGATAATTTTTTATATTTATTTCATATCTTTTATAGAATATAGCTCTACATATACTATTATTAATGAAAAAATTATTATTAAAGCTATAATTGGATTTCCAAATTCAAAAATATTATTTTTACTATTATATGTCAAATAAGGAAAATAATTTATAAATAAATCTTTAAAGTTATTAAAATTATTCATCAATATTCTTATTATTAAGAAAATAAATAACACTAAAAATGGTGTAAAAATAATATGAAATATTTCTGTTAAAGCAATAGATGCTATAACCTCAAATATCATTGCTAAATAATTATAATAAAATGTAATTATAAAATCTTTTGAAATTTTAAAATGATTATATTTTAATAATCCTATAAAAACTATAATTATAAATTCAATTGTTAATAATAAAAATAATGCAATTAAAATTGTAATAATTTTAATTATAGATATTTTTTCTCTTTTAATATAAGATATGAATAAACAATCAAAATTTGTTGAATATATACTTAAATTAATAACAAAAAAGGATATTAATATTCCATTTAAAATTCCTATAATTAATAAAGATAAATTAAAATATGATTGATGATAATTTAAATAATTTTCTAAATAATATTCATCTTTATCTACTTTAAAAATAAATATTAAGCTTATTGATAATAAAATTAAAGTAATTAAAATAGCAATTAATGTTTTTTTATCAAATAAAAAACTAAAATATAAAGAAATTAAAGATTTATTATTTTTTCTTTCTTCTTTTTTTCTCATTTAATATACCATCCTTTATTTCATAAATAGTTGGATTAAATTCATTTAAAAATTTTTTATCATGAAGACTTAATATTATAGTTTTTTTTAATTCTAATTTTTCTTTTATTAATTCTTTAAATATTTTTTTTGCAAAATCATCTAATCCATCTATAGGCTCATCTAATATATAAATATCAGCATCATTATAAAAAGCTTGAAAAATTCCAATTTTTTGTAAATTACCTTTAGATAATGAGCCTATTAATTTTTTAGGAATATTAAATTTATTTAAAATATCTAATGGATTAATTTTTAATTTATACAATTTTAATATATTTTTAATATATTCATCTGTTCTCATTAATTTAGGCAACATATATTTATCAGGTAAATATGATATAGATTCATTAATATTAATTTTTCCTTCTGTTTTAAAAATAATATTTGAAATAATTTTAATTAAAGTAGATTTTCCTGAACCATTTGGTCCTGTTAAAATATATAAAGAACCCATTTGAAATTCGATTGTTATATTTTTTAATATTTTCGTATCATTATATTTTTTTTCTACATTTTCAAGACTCAGCATAAAAAATTTTACCTTCTTCTTTTATATTTTTATAATCATTAATGTCTAAAAAATTAGAAATAAAGCTTAAATTATCAATATAAAAATCTATTCCATCTAAATTTAATGTGACATATGATTCTTTAATCATTAATAAATTTTTATAACATATTGGAATAAAAATAATATTTGATTTTAAATATACTTCATTATCACTTAAATAAAATGGATTATAATCACCAATAATATTTTTTATATCAATTTCATTATCATATAAATTATATTTTATTTTATTTAAATCACCTTTTGAAAATCCTCCAACATTAAAATCTTTTAAAATATGGAATGTATCAGTTAATTCAAGATTAATCCCAACTAGCATTAATTCACCATTTATATATGAATAGCTTCCATAATAACAATTAAAGCTTAATAATTCATATTCTATTGGATTTAATATATTAATATATCCTATATTAATTTCTAATTTAAATGATTTATTAATTATAGATAATATCGCATCTTCTATTATTAAATTATTAGAACAATTTATTAAATCTGCTTCTATTCTATTAACATAATAATCATTTATTTTTGATGAATAAATATCAACATTTTCTAAATTATAAACTGAAGATGAATCTTTTATTTGATATATATTTTCATCTTTATACATAATTAAATTTTCTTTTTTATTTGAATAAATATCAATGTGAAGTCTTTTATCATCATTTAATATATATCCTTTTGCTTCTTTTATAGAATAAAATAAAATATCATCATATCTTTTTGAATTTATAAAAATTATTATAATTATAAAAACAAATATTAATAATAAAATTATTGAATATATTTTTTTCATATTTTAGCCTTTTCTACCCTTGCATATTGATTTTTAAGTGTTGCAATTTCAAATCCACCTTTCGCGATTTCAATAAAAAATAAATAAGATGCTGCAACTCCATTTGTAATGGATAAATTACCAGTTAAATATACAATTGCGCTAGAATTAGCCTCAACAACTAAATTCATCGTTTCTGTTTGCTTTACAGATTGAGTATTTATTTGTGAATAATCAACACCACATTTTGCAGATATATCTCCTTTAATTCCACTTTTATTACCTCCGGCTGATGCACTTAAAGACCCACTTGATGAAAAAGTCGTTTTATTAGATGAATCAGTTTCAACCTTAACATTATAAGTTACATCTGTATGAGAGGTATTTGTTATACTCCATAATGTATTTGAAATATATGATGCATCAACAAAATCATTTTCAATATAAACAGAAATACCTAAAAATTGTTGATCTAAATTTTTGTAAAATTCCTCAAATTCAGCATCTGTAAAATTTGCTAATAATTTGCCGTTAGACATCATTACCTCAGAAAATGTTTGATAATCATCTGTATCTGCATAAATATCAAATTCATAATAATAAAATACAAACAAACTCATAAAAACAAATAAAAATATTTTTTTCATAATTTTCTCCTTTTTATACCTTTTAATAAATAATAGACAAATTTTTATTTTTTTTAAAAAATAATATTAAAAAATTTCATTTATGATATAATCTTAAAAGGAAAAGAGGTTTTATTATGGGATGCGTTCATAATTGCAATAGTTGTAAATCAAATTGCAGCTCAAAAAACAAAGAATCTTTTATTATTGAAACAGATAAAAGAAATAATATTAAAAAAATAATAGCTATACATTCAGGAAAAGGTGGAGTAGGAAAATCCTTTATAACTTGCATGTTAGCCATAAATTTAGCAAAAAAAGGATATAAAGTAGGAATTTTAGATGCTGATATTACAGGTCCTTCTATTCCTACAGCATTTGGCATTGAAAATAATTTAGTTGGCGATGGACAATTAATGTTTCCAGCTATTTCTAAAAATAATATTAAAATGGTTTCAATTAATTTATTAATTGAAGATAAAACACAACCAGTCGCTTGGAGGGGACCTGTATTAGGTGGTGCTATTCAACAATTTTATAAAGATGTATTATGGGAGGATATTGACTTTTTATTAGTAGATATGCCTCCTGGAACAGGTGATGTTGCTTTAACTGTTTTCCAAAGCTTACCAATTGATGGTGTTGTAATAGTATCAACACCACAAGATTTAGTATCAATGATTGTTGGAAAAGCTGTTAATTTAGCAAAAATGATGAATATTAATGTTGTAGGATTAGTTGAAAATATGGCGTATATGAATTGTGAATGCTGTAATAATCCAATTTATCCTTTTGGACCATCTAAATTAGAAAATGTAGCTAATGAATATAACATAAAACCAATTGTATCATTACCTATCATTCCATCTTTAAATCAAAAAATAGATAATGGTTTGGTTGAAGATATTGATTACCCTTATTTAAATAATTTAGTAAAGGAATTAGAAAATTTATAAAAAAAAGGAATTATTCTTCTGGAATAATTCCTTTTTCTTTTGCTTCTTGCTTTATTTTTTCATCACGTTCATTCATTTGATGAATTACTTCATTAATGTGGTTACCATATTCTAATGATTCATCATATTTAAATATTAATTCAGGCATTTTTCTTGCTTTTATTTTTTTAGCAAGTTCATATCTTATATAACCTTTATTTTTTTCTAACAAAGCTTCATAATTTTCCTTTTTACCTTGATAAAAAGTATAATAAATAGTCATATAGCTTAAGTCATTAGTAATTCTTACTTCTGTAATGCCAATATTAGATAATCCTCTATTAGAATTATCCTTTCTTAATAAAGAAGATAATTCTCTTAAGGATAATGATTCTAATCTTTTTAAACTAACACCCATTATCTTGGAATCTCCTTCATAATAGATGCTTCTATAATATCTCCTTCTTTAATATCATTATAATTTTCAATAGTAATACCACATTCATAACCTTGTTTTACTTCTTTTACATCATCTTTAAAACGACGAAGTGAACCAATTTTACCTTCAAAAATTACAACTCCATCTCTTATTAATCTTACAAGTGATGATCTTTCAATAGCACCTGTTGTTACATATGAACCTGCAATTGTTCCAATTGATGAAACTTTAAATATATTTCTAACCTCAGCTTCACCTATAACAACCTCTTCATAAACTGGATCTAGCATTCCTTTTAATGCAGATTCAATATCTTCAATTACTGAATAAATAACATTATATAACCTTATTTCAACACCTTTAGATTGAGCTTCTGTTCTAACAGATGCAGAAGGACGAACATTAAATCCTATTATAATTGCATTAGAAGCTTCTGCTAAAGAAACATCTGTATCTGTTATAGCACCTACAGATGCACGTATAATATTTACTTTTAAATCTTCAATATTAATCTTTTCTAATGAACCTTTTAAAGCTTCAACAGAGCCTTGAACATCACATTTAATAATTAAATTTAAGATATGCTCTTTATTTTCATTTGTTTTATTAAATAAATCTTCTAGTGATGTAGCTTTTTTAGCTAAAGCTTCAGCGTTTTTAGCTTTTTCAGCTCTTGCATTAGCAGTATCACGAGCTAATCTTTCATCACCGAATACCATAAATTTATCTCCAGCCATTGGAACATTATTTAAACCTGTTACAGCAACAGCTTGTGAAGGTAATGCTTCATTATAGCGTTGATGAGTATCATCTTCCATAGTTCTTATACGACCATATGTATTACCACATACAACGATATCTCCTGTTTTTAAAGTTCCATTTTGAACTAAAAATGTTGCAACAGGACCTTTTCCTTTATCTAATTCTGCTTCTATTACTGTACCTACAGCTAAACGATTTGGATTTGCTTTAAAATCTTTAATTTCAGAAACTAATTGTACCATTTCAAGCAAATTATCAACGCCATCACCCTTTAATGCAGAAATAGGAACAAATATAGTATCTCCACCCCATTCTTCACATAATAGATCATAATGAGATAATTCTTCTTTTACTCTATCAGGATTTGCAGTTGGTTTATCGATTTTATTTACTGCAACAATAATAGGACATCCTGCAGCTTTAGCATGAGAAATAGCTTCTTCAGTTTGAGGCATAACACCATCATCAGCAGCAACAACTAAAATTACAATATCAGTAATTTGTGCACCTCTTGCACGCATTTGTGTAAATGCAGCATGACCTGGAGTATCAATAAATGTAATAATAAAACCATTATGATTTACTTGATATGCACCTATATGTTGTGTAATACCACCAGCCTCATTTTTAACAACTCTAGATGATCTAATAGTATCAAGTAATGTTGTCTTACCATGGTCAACGTGACCCATAATAGTTACAACTGGAGGACGAGAAACTAAATTATTTTCATCATCTTCTATTGTAAATTCATCAAAACGAGTGACATCGGTTACAACTTCATCTTTTAATTCAAAACCAAAATCTAGGGCAATAAGCTCTATTGTTTCTCTATCAATTGTTTGATTTTGAGAAGCCATTATACCTAATTGCATAAGCTTCATTACAACACTAGAAATTGTTTTATCCATTCCTAATGCAACATCAGCAACAGTCATACCAACTTTATATGTTAATATTCCTTTTTCTTTTGTTGATTCATTTTTATTTCCTTTTTTAACAGGTATATTTGAAGTTCTAGCATCTTTTTTATTTGTTTTTTTGGCCATGAAACCACACCCCTTATTTTAAAATCTTTAGAAAGTTTTTATTAGAAATACCTAATACCATTCTATTTTTTTTACCAATAGCATTAGATAATTCTAATGAGGAATAGCTCTCAATAACCTCCACATTATAAAATTTTGCTTTATCATTAATTTTCTTTTTTGTATTTATGCTTGCATCATTAGCTAAAAAAATTAAATAAATATTACCATTTCTTAAATTTTCTATAACTAATTCTTCACCAGATATTAATCCTGATGCTTTTTGACATAAACCTAAATTTGATAAATGTTTATCCATTATAATAAATTCAAAAGTTCATCATAAATATTATCTGGAACTAAAACCTCTAATTGCTTATCCAAAATTTTAGTCTTTTTTGCTTTTAAGATGACTTCTTTATCCTTCTTAAGATATGCTCCTCTTCCGTTTGCTTTACCCTTTAAATCAATTATTACTTCTTTTGAAGGTGTTCTAACAATACGAAATAAATCTTTTTTTTCACAACTCTCACGAGTTACTACGCATGTGCGTAGAATTGCCTTTTTTTCTTTCATAATTATATTAATAATCCCTTATCATATGCTTCAGATACAGGCATAATATCAATTTTCCAACCACAAGATTGAACAGCTAATCTAACATTTTGCCCCATCTTACCAATAGCTAATGATAAATGATCATCAGGTACAATAACAACAGATGATTTTTCTTTAACATCTACACTTAAAACTTTAGTTACAGCAGCTGGTTGTAAAGAATTAGCAATTAATTCTTCTGGATTTTCACTCCATTTATATAAATCAACCTTTTCTCCACCTAAAGCATCAACTATTTGACGAATTCTAAGTCCACCTTCACCAACACAAGATCCTATTGCATCAATTTTTGGATCATTAGAATATAAAGCTATTTTGCTTCTATCACCTGGATCTCTTGCAATACCTTTAATTTCTATTATTCCTTCTTTAATTTCTGGAATATAATTTTCCATTAATCTTGTTACTAATGCTCTATCAGTTCTAGAAACATATACTTTTGGTTCTTTTGTTGTTTGTTCAACCTTTTTAACATAAACTCTTACACTATCACCAATACCTAAATCTGCTACATTTGAAAATTCAGCTAAAGGTAAAATAGTTGTTACATTATAACCTAATTTTAAAGTTACAACCTTTGGACCAATATTAATAACTTCACCAACAACCATTTCATTTTCTAAAGATTTGAAATATTCATAAGCATTATCACGTTCTGTTTGCTTAATGCTTTGGTTTGTTGTATTTTTAGCAGCTGATACAGCTGTTCTACTAAAATTCCTAAAATCAACTTTTTGCTCAATGATATCGCCAATCTTAGCTGATTTTTTAATCAATTTAGCATCCTCTAATAAAATTTCTTTTGCTGTTTGATTTTCTTGTGGTTCTGTAGATAATTCTTCTACAACTTTATATACAGCAAATAATAAAATTTCATTTTTTTCAGGATTAATATCAACCCTACAGCAATTATTACCATATACCTTTTTAAAAGATTGAATCAAGCCTCTTTTAGCTGCTTCATGCACATCTTCAATACTGATTCCCTTGTATTCAGCAAGTTCTTCTGCTCGCTTAAAATATTCTTTATTAATCATTTATCTTTCCTCCTAAAATTTAACAGCAAGTCGAATCAATTTTACTTCTTCATAATCAAAAGATACTTTTTTAAATCTACCTTTAGCATTTATTTCCATAATTATTTTAGAATCTAATACATCTAATAAAGTACCTTCATAAATCATTTGAGGTAATTCTACATGAATATAAGAATTAATATGCTTCTTTATTTCATCTAGATTTCTCAATACTTTTTCAGCACCAGGTGATGAAACCTCTAAAAAATATTCTGGCAAATCCTTATCATATTCATCTATTCTTTCAGATAAATATTCATTTGCTAAAGACAATTCATCTATAGTTATTCCGCCTGGCTTATCAAGGTAAACTCTTAAGAATAAATTACCATCTTCTTTTTCTAAAGAAACATCATAAAATTCTAAATTATTTTCTTTTAAAAAAGGTTCTAATATTTTATTTACAACAGTAATATCCATTTTTTCACCTCGATTATCAAAATAATAAGAGAGGTTCAATCAACCTCTCTTTAATCCACGTTATATTTATAACATTAAATATATTAAAAATCAATCATAAACTACATATTTTCCTTTAAAATACGTAAAATTCTATCATTTTTAATCAATTTTGCTAATTCTATTGGTGTATATCCAAAATTATCTTTTCTTTCAATATTTCTTACATTACAATATTTTTTTACCATTTCAACATTTTCAATTACAATTGCATAATGTAAAGGATAATTAGCATAATATAAATAATTTTTATATTGTTCAGATTTTTCATTTATATAATTTAATAAATCATATGTAGGAACTAAATTATATATTGATTCACCAAAACTTGATTTACAATCTAAAACTGCTCCAGATTTTAAAAGAGCTTGTATAACATCACGATTTTGAACAGAAACAGCATAAAATAAAGGTGTTTCACCAGTAAAATTTTTAGCATTAACAAATGCTTTGCGCTTAATTAAATAATCAATTATTGAAACATCTCCAAATTTTGCAGCAATATGAAGAGGTGTATCTCCAATATAATTAGGTGTATTAACAATATTTTCATCAGTTTTAATTTGATTTAATAAATTAAGATTTCTACTTCTTACTAAAGCCATAAATATAGTTTCTTCTTTATTATCTTGTTGATAAAGATCAAATTTCATTGTTTCTAAAAATAATGAAACCATATTTTCTCTTCCTAAAGCACAAGATTTATATAAAACTGATTGACCATCATTATTTTTAATTGATAAATCAGCACCTTTTTTTATTAATGTTTTTAAAAATCCTAAACGATTATTAATAACGCAATAATGTGCAGGAGTTTCACCATTATTATCTTTAATATTTATATCTATGAAATTTTCTAAAAGAATATTAAAAGCATCAACATTATTAAAAACAATAGCTGAATGAAGAAGACTCATTCCTCTTTCATTAGTTATATTAACATCACCTTTTTCTAAATATTCTTTTAAATTTTTAATATTATTAGAATATATACTATCAAATGCATCCATCATCACATTATCTCCACATAAATTTGAAAAATTAGAGCCTAATTTGAATTAGGCTCTCATTTATATTTTCTATTTTAATTAATCTAATTACTTAACAGAATCTTTTAAGCCTTTACCAGCTTTAAATCCAGGTACTTTAGTAGCTGGAATAGAAATTTTTTCTCCTGTTGCAGGGTTTACGCCTTCTCTTGCAGCACGTTCTTTAACTTCAAATTGGCCAAAACCAGCAATAACAACTTTATCTCCTTCTTTTAAAGCTTCTGTAATTGTTTCAAATAAAGCATCAACAGCTTTTTGAGCTTCTTTTTTTGCTAATTCAGCCTTATCAGAAACTGCAGCAACTAAATCTAATTTGTTAATAGTATTCATTTTTTTCCTCCGAATTGAATTAATTTTATGACAATTTCATTTTATAATTTTTAAATGCTTAAATCAAGCATTTTTTCTAGATTTTAAGCCATATTTTCATATTTTTCTTGGTTTTGATGAAAACGTTTCTCTTCAGAACAGCATTTATCATCACAATCTATATTTTCATTTGTTATAGAAGAAAAATTTTTACAAATTATTTCATTATTATAAATATCATCTGAAATAATTTTATTTAATAGTTTACAGCTTCTCCCAAATACATATTTACACATCAAACATTGTGAATATCCCATTTTCCTCACTTCTTTTTTCAAGATTTATATTTCTAATTTTATTTTATAGTTTTAATACAATTTGATTTTATAATCTATCATTTTTTTAGTCAATATAAATATTTAAAATAATTATTTATAAATATAAAAACAAAAATTGCACAAATAAGTGCAATTTTTTTTTAAATATTTTGCTTACATTTTATCTTGGAATTTGATCTATAAATTCCTGTAAAGTACCATCAATAAAATCAGTCTTTCTTGCGAAAACAAAAATTGTTTCATTTAATGTTACAATTTTTCCATCAAGTGCATAAGCAACTCCTGATAAAAAAGCTAATGATTTATTTAATGCAGCATCTGTTTTAATTTTACCAAAGTCAACTATTAAAGGATGTCCATCTTTTAATTGATTTGCTAAAGATAATAATTTTGATTCTTCATCAATTAATTGTTCCATAACAATCCTTTCACTAGCAGGTAATGTTTGAGTTGATTTTGAAGCAAAATCTTCATATTCTTTTAAATCATTTTTCTTTCCAAATAATGCCATTATTTTTCACCATCCTTTGTAGTAAATGGTAATACATGAGCTTTTGTACCTTGACGAACCATGATTAAAGTTGTTGCAGCATATTCTCTTAAAATATCCATTCTTTGAGGAGGACATGCAATAATTATTTGAAGTGGCATTGAATTTATGAAATTCATCATAGCTCTCATTCTGTTTCCATCCATTTTATCGAAAACCTCATCAAACATAACAAGACCAATTGGGTCTCCACCACCATAACCATTTTTTGTATAAACTCTTACAAATGATGCAATAATTGCAACATAGAATGGAACTTGTGTTTCACCACCTGATTTTTCTTTAAATACTTTAGAATATGTCATAGTTTCACCATTTCTATTAGTGATTCTAATATCATAATCCATATATGTACGATAATCAGTAAATTTATTAATAGCTCCATTTGAATTTAATTCATCAACAGAAAGCGATTCAAATAATTCTCTTATTTGCTCATCATATTTAGTTTGGAAATCATATGTAAATAATCCTTGCTGAATATCTACTAATTCTGATGTAACCATTTCATAGAATTGAGCATATTCAGAAGATCTAGGGAAAATAAATTCATATCTATCATTACCAAATGTAATTGAAGATAAGGTTTCATTTATTTTTCCAATTTCTTGTTCAGCTGTTTGAATGTTATTTCTTAATTTAGCTATGAAATCTTCTTTAAATACAACTTCTGCAGCTTCTCTTGCAGATCTTACCTTTTGTTCATAAGATATCAATTCACTCTTTTCAAGTTTGTTTAATTCTTTTAAGAATTTTTCAACCTCACTCATTCCTGCAGCTAAATTTGAATTATATTTATTAACATAATTAAATTGTTTATTTTGTAATGATTCAACTAATGTTTTATAAGAACCATCAAATGCTTTATATTTCTCTTGATAATCAGCTAAAGCAGTATTGAAATTTGATTCTCTTAATATTCTATCATATTCATCTTTGGCTTGTTGTTCAACAACTACAGAGCCATGAGCCAATTCCTTTAATGCTTTTGATAAATTATCTAATTGAGCATTTTTCATTAAAACTTCATCATTTAAAGATTGAATACGCATTGAAAATCCACCAATTTCCATTGAATAATCCATCTTTTTCTTATCAATAGATGCAATTTCTTCTTGAACATTATCATAATCACTTTGTAATTCTGAAGGAGTAAGATTCTTTTGACGTAATGCCATAGCATTTAAATCTTTTAATGTTCCTTTTTCTTTTTGTAATGCTAAAGCCTTATCTAAATCATCTATTAAAGGTCTAACATCAATTCGCTCAATTAATCCTAATTCACGCTCTAAATTTGAAATTCTTTCATCAACTTCAACAAATGCTTCTTTTGCTTCAGCTGCTTTTTTATTCCAAATCTCTTTAGCTTGATTTGCAGCATTTTTACCCATAAATGGCTTTTGAATATTAGGATTTAAGCTAGATAAAGTAAATCCTCTATAAATCAATAAATCTTTTGTAATAGATGTTGAATAATTTTCCATATCCTTAACATCATCACACATTATTACATTTCCACATGAATAATTAATAAAGCATCTTGCATCTTCATTTTCACATTCAATAATTGATGCTAAAGAATTATCATCATATCTTTTGAATTGACTTATACGTTTAGTATTAACTAAACCTATTCCCCAAAGACCAGAATATCTATTTTTTATTCTTGCATATATTGATGCTGCTTGATCATAATATCTAGGCTCAACAATTAAATTAAATCTTCTATTTCCTAAAAAGATTTCAATTGCATCAACCCATTCAGGATCTTTTATTTCACATAATTCAGCTAAAATATGAACATTTATATCATAATTATATATTCTTTTTAAGCCGTCAGCAATTTCACTTTGTAATTGTACCAATGCTTGAGGAAAATTAATTCTATTATCATTTAAGGTTCTTAATTGTTTAGAAATTTCTTGAATTTCTTCAACATGACGTCTCTTATCAACATTTAAGCTTCCTAATTCTTGGTTTTCTTTATTTTTTAATTGTTGAAGTCTTGATTGAAAATCAATCAATCTTGTTTTTGCTTCTTCAACATTATTAGGATTTATTGATGTTAAATTTATATTATATGCATCCTTATAAATTTTTTCATCACTTGTTTTTCTAATTTCAGAAATAACATCTTTAAATGCTGCAGCACGCTTTAAGAAATTATTTTGGTTAGCTTCTAAAGAAGTAATATTAGCTTGAGCCTTTAATATTTCATTATTAATATGCTCTTCAGCTTTAAATTGGTCATTATTTGATAATATATCATATAATTCTCTTGAACGTTCCTTTAAAGCTAATAATTCACCATCTAAATCAGCAAGCTCTTGTTGCTTAGATGCTCTCATTGCTTCTTCTTTTTCAATTCTAGATTTAGCTTGATTAATTTCTCTTCTTAATTCTTCTACATCAAATAAATGCATTAAATATTCTATATAATCTTTATTATCTAGAATTTCTTTTATTTCTTTATAAGTGCTTTCAATATCCTTTAAATCAACAATTTTAGATTGAATAACCTTTAAAGTATTTTCTAATTCCTTATAAGATCTAATAGAATCTTTTATTGCAGTAACATCTATTTCTTTTTCTTCTAATATATTTTGATAAATAAAATCTTTAACATCAGCAATTGGCTTAAAAGCTAATGCCTTAGGAATTAATCTATAAAAATCCTCATTGATTGAACCAAATGCATTTCTAAAGCCTTTCTTAGCTTCTTTTTTAGTTAAATAATATTCAAATAAATTATTATGCTTTCTAAATTCAACAGTACCATAAATCTTTTTGTTTTCATCGAAAAACATATCATCTGATATTTTATCAAAGCTTCTATAAAAAATAGTTTTTACAGGTGTTAAATCACCAAAAGCATCAATGACAGTACCAACAGTAAAATATGTTTCTGTTTTTTCATCAAAAAATTCTAATGCAACATGTCCAGAAACATCACCATTTCTTAAATATTCCCTATCATCCATACCTAATTTACATTTAACATAACCCTTTAAGTCACGTTTACCTTTTTCATTTGCAGCTAAATTAAATGCAGTATCGCCAGCAGTAAGTACAAATGTTATAGCATCCATAATTGTAGACTTACCTGAAGCATTAGGACCTGTAAGTAATGTATTGTCTTTTATTTCTACTGTTTCATTTGAAAGATAATGCCAATTTATTAATCTTATTTTAACAAGCTTTTTCATTATTACTTATCCTCCTCTTCCCGGGCAATTATTTTATTTATTGTATTATATACTTCTGTAATATCTTCAGATTTAATTGCCATTAATATTGTAGGAAGGATAACTATTTTACATGAAGCTGTTGTTAAATCTCCTGTAACTTCAATTAAATTATATCTTCTAAATAATCTTAAAGATGATAATAAATCTGTTTTATTCAATTTTTTCTTTATTTCTAAATAATCATATTTTTCATGTATATCACTAACTTCACAAACAACATTATCATTTAATGAAGCTTCCTTCATTTTTTCATGATATAAAAGTCTTAATATTAATAAAACTAAAGTTTCATCTCTTTTTAATTTTAAAGTATTTGAAGCAGTTGCTCCTTGAAGCATTACAGACCCTGATTGAATATCAAGCTCTATTTCATAACCTAAAATTTGAAAGAATTCATCAAAAAGTTCTTTATAACTCATTAAGAAATAATAACTTTCTTTATTATCTTTTTTATCACGAGATAAGAATGTTGAAGCTAAAAGCTTATTTGCAGCATCTTTGAATTGATTTTGTTGTGTTATAGTCATCTTTTCTAATGCATCTAACATCTTATTTTTCTCCTTTTGTAATTATAAAATCTTTAAATATATATTTTTGATGATCAACTATATCATCTAATATTTCTACTTTATAGCCTCTATCTACGGCTAATATAACACTATAAACAACATTTAAAATTAAATCATCTGCTGAATCATATTCAACAATTGAAGATGCTTTCATTGAACCATCCTTAATATATGCATTCATAAATGATTCAATATATTCTTCATTATATGATGTTTTAAATTGTTCTAAGAATTCAGGAGTCATTTCAAAATCTAATCCAGCATCATCTAATACTTGATTATAATTTCTTTGATATCCTCCTCTTGGTGTATATAAAGAATCCATTGATAAAACCTTTTGATTCCTAAAATCATATAATCCTTCAACAATCCTTAAAGCTTTATCTGTTTTATTTTTCTTGTTTTGATCTTTAACAAATTTTAATATTGTATTTAATTTTCCAGTAACATTATCTTCTTCACTTAATAAGAATTTAACTTTACCGATTGTTGAATTTATATAATTTCTATTCTTATTATCAATTTCATATACAAATTCTTCTATTGCATTAAATGCATCTATTACTTCATCAATATTTTTTGTTGCTTTTCTTATAGCCTCATCATATGTTTTAGATACAGCTAGATAATTATTCGCAATTGATTTAACAGCAGCTTCATCATCTTCTATTTCTTTTAATCTAGTTATAATTGCTAATCTATATCTATCAACATTATCTGAAACCTTTAATTTAACATAGCTAGAATCATAAATATCTACTTTATACATCATTAAACGATCCATTAAATCTTTAATTTCAGTATTTTCAACAACGGATTGAATATATTCTTTCATTCTAGCATCTAATCTTCTTATTGCTCTTATTAATTGCTTTGTTGTTGAATAAACAAGAGAAAATGTTAAAGCGTAATCTACATTTTCTTTTTGGCTTAATAATGAATAAATATTATAAATATAACCTTGATATTCATTTGGATTTATGAAATCCTCAGGATATTCATCAGCATATTCAAGTTGTGGATATGCTCTAAGCAATGCTTCACAAATAGTTATAGCTGAATCAGAAAAATTTAAAACCTCTTCATAATCATTTGTAACATCAATATATATCCAACCACATTCTTCCATTCTTCTTAAAACGTAGTTTGCTAAATCTTTTTTAGTTTTTGGATCAGCTTCCTCATCCTCTTCATCTTCATTAGTATATAAATAAGAATTCATGTCATAAAAATATATTAAATGGTCAACGACGATTCTTTTATCAATTCCTAAAATAGAACCAGTTTCATATACTTGAAATGTTTGTAAAATAGATGATAAATATAATCTTCTATTCTTGCTTGATAATAAAGAGAAAAAGTTATCTGGCACCATATCAAAGAAATCCATTTTTGGGCCTCCCAACCTTTGTAAAAAAACTCTATTTTTATTTTATCAAATAAAAATTTAAAATACAATGAAAAAGCCAATAAATAAAATAAAAAAAGAGAATATTTTATATTCTCTTTGCTAATTATTATTTACTTATTTTAAACAATGAATTAAATTGCTTTTTAAATAAACTAAATATTGCAATAATTAAAGAAATTGATGCACAAACATAAGGACCAGCTAAAATCATCATATAACCATCTCCATTAGCTTCAATTACTTCAATTAAATATTTAGCAACCTCTGTTTTATTTACGCTAATTGGTAAAATCATAATTAGAATAGATGTTATGCAAAATAAAGAAGCTAAAATATATTTATCATATTTAAAATCAATTAAAGATAAAATTGCTCCAGCAATTAATAAAACAAAAGCTATAACTCCAACAGGATTTACATTAAAAAATTCTACTGTTGTATTTTTATAATTTGCTCCAAACATTAATTGATATGTTGTATAAGTAACCAAATCATCATACATACCACCATTTAATGATAATAATACTAAAATTAAAATAACTAAAACAATAATAATTGTTGGAAATAAAAATCTTTTTAAAATCCTTTTCATCTTAAAAAAGCCTCCAAAATCAAAACTATATATATTTTAACAAAATATATAATTTAGTTCAACTAAAAAATTATACATTGAATTTAAATAGCATTATATCACCATCTTGAGTAATATAATCTTTACCTTCTTGACGAACAAGACCTGCTTCTTTTGCTTTTAATGCTGAACCACATTTAATTAAATCATCATATGCAACTGTTTCAGCTTTAATAAATCCTTTTTGGAAATCAGTATGAATTATACCAGCACATTCAGGGGCTAGCATACCTTTTTTAAATGTCCACGCTCTACATTCATCTGGTCCAGTTGTAAAAAAGGTTGCTAAGCCTAAAAGATCATATGTTTCTCTTATTAATCTATTAAGGCCTGGTTCTTTTACTCCGTAATCTGATAAAAACATTTGCTTTTCATCATCATCTAAAATAGCTAATTCAGATTCAATTTGCGCTGAAATTGCAATTGCTTTTGAACCAGTTTTTTTAGCATATGCTTTTAATTTTTGATATTCCGGATCCAAATCAGGTGTTGCAATATATTCTTCTGCAATATTTCCAACATACATAAATGGCTTTGCAGTTAAAAAACAATATGTATTAACAAATTTTAATTCTGCTTCACTAAATTCTAATGTTCTTACTGGCAATTCATTTAAAAGCTGATATTCTATTTTCTTTAATAATGCATATTCAATAGGAGCATCATCTATTTTAGATTGAGCTTTTTTTTCTATTTTAGGAATTCTTTTTTGAACCTGCTCTAAATCAGATAATATTAATTCTAAATTAATAATTTCTGCATCTCTAACAGGATCAATTCCCCCTTCAACATGTGCTACATTTGAATCATTAAAGCATCTTACGACCTCTAATATTGCATCACAATTTCTAATATTTCCTAAAAATTGATTACCTAATCCTTCACCTTTAGAAGCCCCTTTTACTAATCCTGCAATATCTGTAAATTCACATACTGCTGGAGTAGTTTTTTTAGGATTATACATATTAGATAATATAGTTAATCTTTCATCAGGTACACAAACCATACCTACATTAGGTTCAATAGTCGCAAAAGGATAATTTGCTGCTAATGCACCAGCCTTTGTTATTGCATTAAATAACGTTGATTTACCGACATTAGGTAAACCAACAATACCTGCTGTTAAAGCCATTTTTTTCACTCCTTAAATTACTTTAAATATAAATTATTATATGCGTCAATTGATGCTTGAATTGTTTTTTTAGCCTCTACTGCATTACAAACCTCTGTAACAACTGTTTGCTTATCCTCTAATTCTTTATAAACTGTAAAGAAATGCTTTATTTCATCAAACAAATGCTCTGGAAGCTCACTAATATCATTATAACAATTCATTGATGGATCATTTATACATACTGCAATGATTTTTTCATCTTTTGCATCATTATCAATCATTTTTATAACACCGATAGGCTTACATCTAACCAACACTAAAGGATCAAAAACTTCATTGCATAAAACTAAAACATCAAGTGGATCTTTATCATCTGCATAAGTTCTAGGGATAAAACCATAATTTGCTGGATATATTGTTGATGTATATAAAACTCTATCTAAAATTATTAAACCCGTTTCTTTATCAAGTTCATATTTTTTCTTACTACCTTTAGATATTTCTATGCAAGCAATAAATTCATCAGGTCTAATTCTATCATTATCAATATCATGCCAAATATTCATATTTACCTCCTTTTTAAACGAACTAAAAAGGTAGAAATCTACCTTTTTATTTTATCATATTTACAATTGATAATACTTCTTTTGATAAATTCTCAAGCTTAGCATCAGCATCTTTTTGAGAATCACCTTTAACGCCATAATATACTTTAAGTTTAGGTTCAGTACCACTTGGACGTAATACAAACCACATATTATCATTCAAATAATATTTAATAACATTACTCTTAGGTAAATTTATTTTCTCAACCTTATCGTTAATTAAATCATATTTATTTCCAATTAATACATCATCTTTTGCTAAAATATTAAATCCTTTTAAAGCAATATCTGTTGTTCTAAAGAAATTCATAACTCTTTGTATTTTTTCAGCTCCATCTAAGCCTTGCATAACAAAATTAGTAATTCCTTCTTTATAATAACCATATTCTTTATATATTGAATCTAAAGCATCTACTAAATCCATGCCTTTTTCTCTATAATAAGCTGCAGTTTCACAAAGCATTAAAATCGCTTGAATTGAATCTTTATCTCTTACACAATCAGATACTAAGCATCCATAAGATTCTTCAAATCCAAACACATATGTACCACGATGAGTCTCTTCCATTTCTCTTGCTTTTTCACCTATAAATTTAAATCCTGTTAATGTGATTTCAGTTTTTAATCCATAATGATCTGCAATTGCAATAGGAAGTGTTGATGATACATTAGTTGTGAACATATATCCATCTTTAGGTAAAGTATTTAATTCTTTTTTAGTTTTACAAATATAATCAAAAACTAATGATGCAGTTTGATTTCCTGTGAATAATACAAATTCACCATTATGTTCAACAGCTATACCCAATCTATCAGCATCAGGGTCTGTAGCAAGAACAATTTTAGCACCAATTTGCTTTGCTAATTCTATTGCTTCATCATATGCTTCTTTATTTTCTGGATTAGATGTTTTAACACCTTTAAAATCAGGATCACATGTCATTTGACATGAAAGTGGTGTTACATCATATCCTACAGATTGTAATACCTGTGGAGCAAAAACCTGTCCTGTACCATGAAGAGGAGTATATACTAATTTGAAATCTTTTTTCAAATTAGGTCTTAAAATTATTTTTTTAACCTCATTAATATAAATATCATCTACATCTTTTCCAATATAATGAATTAAATTATGATTTAAAGAATGCTCAATATTGAAATAATCATCAATTTTATTTATTTCAGCTATTACCTTATCAGCATCAGCAGGAACTAATTGACAACCAGTTTCATCATATATTTTATAACCATTATATTCCTTTGGATTATGACTTGCAGTAATCATTATACCACCAATACATTTAAAATGTCTTACTGCAAATGAAAGCTCAGGAGTAGGTCTTAATGCTTCAAATAAAAATACTCTAAATCCTAAAGATGATAATACCTCTGCTGACATTCTTGCAAATTCAACAGATTGATGTCTATTATCATGAGAAATAGCAACTCCCATTTGCTTAGCAACATCTGATTTAGTTAATAAATATCTACCAAAACCTAATGTTGCTTTAGCAACAATATAAATATTCATTCTATTAGTTCCAACACCTAAGATACCTCTCATTCCACCAGTACCAAATGCCAAATCTAAAGAGAATGCTTCTTTTAATCCTTTATCATCTAATGAATCTAATTCTTCTTTTAAAGAAGGTTCTAAATCTTTATAAGATTTCCATATATTAGCTTTTTCTAAATAATTCATTAATAAATCGCCTCTTTTCTTTTTTTATTATACTAAATTTTTAAATAATTTTCTATATTTTAATTTTTTTATTAATAATTGCATCATATTATATTAAATTAATAAATATAAACCAAAAAAAGAATGAATATCATCTTTATTCATTCTTTATAATAAAATTATTTAAAATTAATTTTTTAAACTATTTAAAGGAGCAGGTATTTGTCCGCCACGATTAATAAAAACATCAGGCTTAACCTTTGATACACTCATAATAGGAGCATATCCTAAAAGTCCTCCAAAATTTAATTGTTCTCCTTCTTTTCTTCCTATTGCAGGAATAACTCTTACAGCTGTTGTTTTTGAATTAATCATTCCAATTGCTGCCTCATCTGCAATAATAGCTGAAATAACTTCTGCTGTTGTATCTCCAGGTATAACAATCATATCTAAACCAACTGAGCACACAGCTGTCATAGCCTCAAGCTTTTCTATTTTTAAAACACCAGATTGAGCAGCATCAATCATACCAGCATCTTCTGATACAGGTATAAATGCACCAGATAATCCACCAACTCTTGATGATGCCATTACACCACCTTTTTTAACTGCATCATTTAGCATTGCAAGACAAGCTGTTGTTCCAGCACAGCCACATTGCTCTAATCCAATTTCTTCTAATATATGGGCAACAGAATCACCAACTGCAGGAGTTGGAGCTAGTGATAAATCAACTATACCAAAAGGACGTCCTAGCATCTTAGATGCCTCAACACCAACAAGCTGACCCATACGAGTAACCTTAAATGCTGTTTTCTTTATTATTTCAGCAATTTCGGCAATAGATGCATCTTTTGGTGCTTTCGCAACAGCTGCCCTAACAACACCAGGTCCAGAAACACCAACATTTATAACGCAATCTGCCTCACCAACACCATGAAAAGCACCTGCCATAAAAGGATTATCTTCTACAGCATTACAAAAAACTACCAATTTAGATGCTCCAATACAATTATTATCTTTTGTTAATTCTGCTGCTTTTTTTATTTTTTCACCCATTAATTTTACTGCATCTAAATTAATGCCAGCTCTTGTTGATGCAACATTTACAGAAGAACATAATTTAGTCGTAATAGCTAAAGCTTCTGGAATAGATTCAATTAATTCTTTATCTCCTGGAGCAAAGCCTTTTTGAACTAATGCAGAATAGCCTCCTATAAAATCAATTCCAATATCATTTGCGACTTTATCTAAAGTTTTAGCATATTCTATAGGATTTCCACCAGATGCACCAACAAGAATTGAAATAGGAGTTACTGCAACTCTTTTATTTATAATAGGAATTCCATATTTTTTAGAAATTGCATTACCAACATTAACTAAATCTTTAGCATAATTATAAATCTTGTTATAAACCTTTTCACAAGATTTTTTTATATCTGTATCCATACAATCAATCAAAGAAATTCCCATAGTAATTGTTCTTACATCCAAGTTTTGTTCTTGAATCATTTTTATGGTTTCAATAATTTCACTTTCGTTATACATAAAAAACTCCTTAGATCTTATGCATTAAATTAAAAATATCTTCATGCATAACATGAATTTCTAATGCTTTTTGTTTACCTAATGATGTACAGCTATCTACAAAATGATTAAAATCACAAGATAATGAATCAATGTTAATAACCATAAACATTGCAAAATAGTCTTTAATAACTGTTTGAGTTACCTCTACAATATTAGCTTTATATTCTGCACATTCTGCAGAAACCATAGCTAAAATACCAACTGTGTCTTTCCCAAAAACTGATAATACTGCATTCATTTTTAAATACCTTCCTCAAATAAAATATAAAATAATTTTACTATAATTATTATTTATAATAAAGTTTTTGATAACGTTTACATGATTAGCTTAATAATAAAACAAAATAATGTGCTGAGAAAAAATAAACTCCAAAAGCACCAACTATTAATAACATTGTTAAAGTTGGTAATAAGAATCTAAAAAAATTATAAGCTTTATATTCACTTTTAATAATTTTTTTTCTTATAATAAAATCTTCTATTTCAACTATTAATAATAAAGGTAATGCAAAATATAATATAATTGAATAATCTATTTTTAAAGCAAAGATAATATCATAACCTTGATTCATTAAAACTAAGCTCCAAGATTCGACCATTATTGTAAAAAATGAATGTAAAAAGATTAATAATATTAAATTATTAGCTTTAGTAATATGCCTTCTAAAACTGAAATATAAATAAAGTAATAACATTAATATTACACTTAAAAAGAAAACACTACTTAAGATAAATCCTAAATATACCACTTTATGCACTTCCTTCATTTATTTATAATACCATAAAGAATAAAATAAAAAAAGACTAGCCAAAGCTAGTCTAATAAATTTATTTAGGTTGCTTACCAAGATAAGCTAAAATACCACCATCAACATATAAAATATGTCCATTTACAGCATTTGAAGCATCTGATGCTAAGAATACTGCAGGTCCAGCTAATTCATCAGCTTCTAACCAACGACCAGCTGGTGTTTTAGCACAAATAAATGAATCGAAAGGATGACGAGAACCATCTGCTTGTCTTTCTCTTAATGGTGCAGTTTGTGGTGTTGCAATATAACCAGGTCCAATACCATTACATTGGATATTATATTCACCATATTCTGAGCAAATATTTCTAGTTAACATTTTTAATCCACCTTTTGCTGCAGCATAAGCAGATACAGTTTCTCTACCTAATTCAGACATCATAGAACAAATGTTAATAATTTTACCATGACCTTTTTTAATCATTGAAGGAATAACTGCCTTTGAAACAATAAAAGGAGCATTTAAATCAACATCAATTACTTGACGGAATTGAGCAGCAGTCATTTCAATCATAGGAATTCTTTTAATAATACCAGCATTATTTACTAAAATATCAATAATTCCTACTTCTTTTTCAATTTTAGCAACCATTTCATTAACTGCATCTTCATCTGTAACATCACATACATATCCATATGCTTTAATGCCAACTTCTTTATATGCAGCTAAACCTTTATCTACTAATTCTTGTTTAATATCGTTAAATACGATTGTTGCACCAGCTTTTGCCATACCTGTTGCAATAGCAAAACCAATACCATAAGATGCACCAGTTACAAGTGCAACTTTACCATCTAATCTAAAATCAGACATTTCCATTTTTAATTTCCTCCTATAATTTTTTTATTTTTATTATAATAATATAATTATTACTTTAAATCAGCTGTTTTAAAGAAATCTTGATCATCATAATCTTGATTTTCACCACACATACCCCAAATGAATGTATAATTCATTGTTGCTGCAGCACAGTGAATTGACCATGAAGGTGAAATAACAGCTTGTTCAGGTGCCATAATAATATGTCTTGTTTCATCAGGTCTACCCATAATATGGAATACTCTTTCTGTTTCTGGGAAATTGAAATAAAAATATACTTCCATTCTACGTTCATGAGTATGACATGGCATTGTATTCCATGAAGATCCAACTGCAAGCTCAGTCATACCCATAGCCAATTGACATGATTCGCAAACATCTTTATGAATATATTGATTAATTATACGTTTATTCATATGAGCTTCATCACCCATTGGTTTATGATTAGCTTTTTCATAATTAATATAAACAGTTGGATAAGTTTTATGAGCAGGAGATGAATTTATATAAAATTTAGCAGGATTATTTTTATCTAAAGATTCAAAAATAATTTCTTTAGTACCCATACCAATATACATACCATCTTTAGGTAAAATTTCATATACTTTTCCATCTAATGAAACTTTTCCTTTTCCACCTACATTAATAAATCCCATTTCACGACGTTCTAAGAAATATTCAGCTCTTAATTCATCAGCTGAATCTAAAACAACTTTTTTATTTACTGGCATTATACCACCAGCAATCATTCTATCTTGATGAGAATATGTAAATACAATTTCATCAGCTTCAAAAACAGTTTCAATTAAATAATGCTTTCTTAATTCTTCTGTATCATATTTTTTAGAATCATCTGGATGATTCGCATATCTTACATCTAATTTCATTATTAAATCTCCTCTAATTTTCCTTTTATAAATTTATATGAAAACTCCATATCAGAAGGCTTAGACCCTTCAAATATTAAATATGCATTTGGTGTTAATTTTTTAATTTTTGGAATCATATAATCAAAATCCATTAGCCCTTTACCAATAGCACATTGCTTTAATGAATTATCTTCAACAATAAAATCTTTTATATGGTATATAACTATTTTATCTTTGAAAAGTTCTAAACATTCATCAAATATTATTTTTTGATTTTCATAATTAGAAATTGATAAATAATTATAAATATCAACTATATAATAAACATTATTACTATTGATTTCATTTACTAAACGATATAAGGCTTTAGGTTCATACATACAATGCCCAAAAGCACCTTCTATTGCCATATTAGCATTAACTTCTTCTGAATATCTTGCTAAATCTGAAAAAATTCTTTTTACCTCTTGAAAAGCTTCTTCTGTTCTATTTAATGGATTATATGTCCACTTATCATCATTAAATGAACCAGTTTCACTTCCTACAAAAGATGCATGAAAATCTTTTTCATATTTTAAATGCTCTTTAAATTTTAAAATTAAAGAATTTACTTTTTCTTTATCAGAATGAACAGGATTAAAATAAGCACCAAGCATTGCAATTTCTATACCTTCATCATTAAAAGCATTATAAATATCTAAAGCTTTTTCTTTGGATAAAGAACCAGCAAGGCCAGTTTCACCATCAATTGCTTTATTTAAGACTAATTGAACAGCATCAAAGCCTATTTTTTTTGCTTGTTGAGCTAATGTTTTAGCATCTGATTTTCCAAAATCATGAACTCTAACGCCAATTTTCATATTATTCCTCCAAAGGTATAATTATAAGCACAATCTTTTTAAAATTGTGCTTATAAATTTAAAATCTAATTAACGTTGAACACGTCCATTAGCATTACCACCAGCTAATGATTCAACTTCTTTTACTGTTACTAAGTTATAATCACCATTAATAGTATGCTTTAATGCTGATGCAGCAACAGCAAATTCTAATGCTTCACCTTGAGTTTCTTTTGTCATTAAACCATATACTAAACCACCAGAGAATGAATCTCCACCACCAACACGGTCAATAATAGGATTGATTTCATATCTCTTTGATTCATAGAATTCTTTTCCATCATAAATTAATGCTTTCCAACCATTATGTGTTGCAGAGAAAGATTCTCTTAATGTTGAAACAACATATTTAAAGCCAAATTCTTTTGCCATTTGTTCAAAAATCTTATGGTATCCTTCAGCACCAGTTTCACCAGCTTCAACATTTGCATCTGGTTTAAATCCTAAGCATAATTCAGCATCTTCTTCATTACCAATACAAATATCAACATATTTCATTAAAGGTCTCATAACAGAAATAGCTTTTTCTGATGTCCATAATTTCTTTCTGAAATTTAAATCACAAGATACAACTACACCATATTTTTTTGCTGCAATTAAAGCTTGTTCTAAGCATTTAGCTGATTCATCAGAAATAGCTGGTGTAATACCAGACCAATGGAACCAACCTGCATCTTTCATAATAGCATCAAAATCAAAATCTTCAGGTTTAGCTTCAGCAATAGCAGAATGAGCACGGTCATAAACAACAACAGATGGTCTCATTGAAGCACCAGTTTCTGAATAATAAATACCAATTCTATCTCCACCACGAGCAACATAATCAGTATTAACGCCATATCTTCTTAATGAATTAATTGCTGCTTGACCAATTTGATTATCTGGTAATTTAGATACAAAATAAGCATCTAAACCATAATTGGCACAAGATACAGCAACATTAGCTTCACCACCACCAAAAATAATATCGAATTGATTTGCTTGAACAAAACGAGTATTAGCAGGTGTTGATAAACGAAGCATTATTTCGCCCATAGTTACAACTTTTTTAGAATTAAATTTTAAATTTTTCATTATTTTTTCTCCTCTTATTTTTCAATCTTTACTTTTACTACTACTTTTTCCACAGTACTACCATCAACATCACATTTAGCTAAATGAGCATCTTCAGTATATACTAAAGCAAACCCTTCTTCTAAATCAAAATAGACAGCTCCCTCTGGGTTATTATTATACTTAGTTACATCTTTAACATCATTATAAGGTGTAGTAACCTTTAATGTTGGATTAGAAATGTGAGTATAACCAATTCTTTCTTTACCTTTTAAAACAATTTGAATATCAATGTAATTTTCATGATTTTCAAAAAAACAATCCTCATAAGGCTTAGCAATATATGTATCTCTATTTAAATATACATTATCACCATCAATTATAGTTTTGCCTTTAGGTAAAGCCAATAAATCATTATTTAAGATATAATCAATTGCAGTATCAATATTTTTTGCAATTCCTTTATATCTATATAAATCAACCAATTTTCCTACTATCATAATTTCTCCTTCTTATCTTACAACTTCTGCAGAACCATTAGCTTCCATAAAAGTTTCAATATCTTCACATGAAAAAGTTGAAGCATCGCCATAAATTGTATGTTTTAAAACAGAAGTATTAAGTCCATACCTTACAGCATATTGTGGGTTATCAAAATCTTTTAATAATCCATGTATTACACCAGATGCAAACGCATCACCGCCGCCTATTCTATCATAAATATTAAAACGAATAGGCTCTGTTAATTCGCAACTCAATCCTTTATCATCTAATTTAAAATAATATCCTGCTAAAGAATTTTCTGTTGCTGAATAAACAACTCTATCTGTACCAAATATATATTTTAAATTATATTTTTCAATCATTTTAGGGAAAACATTTCTTCTTTTGTCAGATAATGTTGTTCCTTTAAAATCATCATCTAAAGGTATTTCTAATATTGTATTAGCATCATAAAAGCTAGCAAATACAACATCTGTATATTTTATAAATTCTTTATAAACTGGTTTAGCTTCATCAACAGTCCACAATTTTGAACGATAATTAAAATCAAAAGAAACCATTGTATTATGCTTTTTTGCTTCTTTTACAGCTCTTAAAGCAACTTTTCTTACTCTTTCACCTAAAGCTAATGTTATACCTGAAATGTGAAACCAAGTGGCATCTTTAAATATTTCATCCCAATCAAATTCATCTTCTTGAATACGAGTTATAGCAGAATGCTTACGGTTATAAATAACCTTTGAAGGTCTTCCACCAAAGCCTGTTTCTAAAAAATAAATACCAATCGTTGATGAGCCTCTAACAACATAATTTGTATCAACACCATTTGCTTTTAAATGAGTAACCGCTCCGTCACCTAACTGATTTGGAGGAAGTTTTGACATAAAATATGTCTTATGCCCCATATGAGCCAAAGCAACTGCAACGTTGGCTTCTCCTCCACCATAGTTAACAACAAAAGAATGTGTTTGATCAATTGTTGAATAATCAGGTGTTGAAAGTCTTAACATAATTTCGCCAAATGCTACAATTTTTTCTTTCATAAATTATCGCTCCTATATTTTTAAAAAAACTTATTGTATTACTTCTTTGCCATTTCAGCTCTAGCTAAAGCAACTGCATCAACATATTGTTTAGCACGTTTTGCAGTTTCAGCTAAATCGCCTTTCTTTGCAGGTGCAGTTAAATGTGATCCAGATGAAATACAAACAGCACCAGCTTTAATCCATTCTCCTGCATTTTCTAAATTAACACCACCAGATGGCATTAAATTTGCATAAGGAAGTGGTCCTTTTACATCTTTAATAAATACAGGTCCTAACATATCACCAGGGAATACTTTAATAACATCGCATCCAGCTTCCATAGCTGTAACAATTTCTTTAACAGTTTGAGTTCCTGGCATATAAGGAACTTGGTATCTATTACATAATTTTGCAACACCTTCATTGAAAGAAGGAGCAACAATAAATTCAGCTCCTGATAAAATTGCAACTCTTGCAGTTTCAGGATCTAATACTGAACCTGCACCAACAATTAATTTATCAGCAGGAATAGCTTTCTTTAATGCTTTAATAACATTGTCAGCACCAGGAACTGTAAAAGTAACTTCAATTGCTTTTACTCCACCATCAGTACATGCTTTTGCAATATTAATAGCTTCTTCTTCTGTGTTTGCACGAACAACAGCAACAACACCACATTCAGCAATTCGATTTAATACATCAAATTTTTTCATTTTATTCTACCTCTCATTCTATTATGGGCCAAAATACCCATTTACTCTATTATTATATGATTTATTCAAGTCTTTGTCAATGAAAGACAAAGTCTTTAGCATTAAAATAAAGCTTTAATTTTTAAACATTTTATTCGTTTTTTTATCAAATACAATATATCTATTTTTGTTCAAATTAAATATAAAAAAAAAGATTTTCCTAAAACGGAAAATCATTTTTTTATAATGTTATTTTCTTGCTCCATGACAGAATTTAAATTTTAAGCCAGAACCACAAGGACAAGGGGCATTAGGTTTAACATTTTCATACCTTTTATCAGCTTTAATAGGTTGTTTTTTATTAACAGTTGATAAATCTTGATTTGTTGATAAACCTTTC
Organism: uncultured Acholeplasmatales bacterium; assembly: GCA_905236965.1. GTDB lineage: Bacteria > Bacillota_I > Bacilli_A > Acholeplasmatales > Anaeroplasmataceae > Anaeroplasma. The sequence goes on from CAJOQR010000066.1 coordinate 38,796, forward strand.
ATTGCATCTTCTTCTTTTGGAACATCAGTTACTCTTCTTTTTACAGCTAAAGAAGTATGCATAGCTGTAACCATAATTTCTTCATTCATTCTTCTCATTAATCGCTCAAATTTTTCATATCCTTCTCTTTGATAAATTTCTAAAGGATCCTTTTGAGCATAAGCTTGAAGTGTAATACCTTGACGGAATCCAGCCATATCATCAATATGCTCTCTCCAGTTTCTATCTAATATAGGTAAAATTATACGCTTCAACATAAATTGAACATTTTTTTCTATAATATCTGGTTCTTCTTTTAAAATCTCTTCTGGAACAACTTCTTTTAAGCTTGTTCTAAATTGTTCTAATCTTGAAGTAAAATCATTATAAGCAACATCAGTTAAATAATTAATAATATCTTCATCATCATCATAATTTCTAATTACTTCAACATTTACAAGATTAGGTCTAAAATATTTATTATTAAATTCATTAGCTACCTTTTCATCATCAAATTTGCCTTCTTCGATATATGTCTCAATAATATTATCAATTGCTGAATGCATTAATTTTTTTAATAATTCATCTAAATTTTCAGCCTTAATAACCTCTTGACGTTCTTCATAGAATGTTTCTCTTTGACGACGAATTACATCATCATATTTTAAAACATTTTTTCTATGGTCAAAATTAATACCTTCAATCTTTGTTTGAGCCATTGTAACTAATTTTGTTAATGTTTTATTTTCTAATGGCTTTGATTCATCTCCATCAGACATTAATTTAATACACATAGCTAATCTATTTTTGAAAGAATCTCCACCAAATCTTTGAATCAATTCATCTTCAGTTGAGATAAAAAATCTAGAATAACCAGGATCTCCTTGACGACCAGCACGTCCTCTTAACTGATTATCAATTCTTCTTGCTTCAAATCTTTCAGTACCTAAAACAGCTAATCCGCCTAATTCAGCAACACCAGGTGCTAATTTAATATCTGTACCACGTCCAGCCATATTAGTAGATAAAGTAATTGCCCCAATCTCACCTGCTTTAGCTATAATTTCAGCTTCTCTTTCATGATTTTTAGCATTTAATACCTCATGAGGTAATTTTTCTTTAACAAGCATTTCATGAACAAGTTCTGATGTTTCAACATTAGCTGTACCTATTAATATTGGTTGGCCTTTTGCGTGACGAGTTTTTATCTCCTCAATCATAGCTTTAAATTTATATTCAGGTGTTAAAAACAATAAATCTGGAGCATCTTCTCTTATTACAGGTCTATTTGTTGGAACCTCAACAACATACATATTATAAATATTTCTAAATTCTTCTTCTTCAGTTTTTGCAGTACCAGTCATACCTGATAATTTATTATACATTCTAAAGAAATTTTGATATGTAATAGTAGCAACTGTTATTGCTTCTTTTTTTATTTCAACGCCTTCTTTAGCTTCAATTGCTTGATGTAATCCTTCAGAAAATTGTCTTCCTTTTAAAATACGTCCAGTTGATTCATCAACAATTAAAACCTCACCATTTTGTACAACATATTCTTTACCATCTTCAAAAATATAAACAGCTCTTAAAGCATTATTAATTCTATGTACAATTGATGTATGCTCCAAATCATAAATATTATTAACTTTAAAGAATTTTTCAGCTTTAGCAACACCTGATGGTGTTAAAGTTATAGATTTAGATTCAATATCTATATCATAATCATCTTGATTTAATGATTTAACATAAGCATCAGCCTTTTCATATAAACCATTATCATCTTTTGTAGGACCTGAAATTATAAGAGGTGTTCTTGCTTCATCAATTAAAATTGAGTCTGTTTCATCTATAATAGCATAATTTAAACCTTTAATTTGAGTAACCTCTTCAATTGAAGGAACCATATTATCTCTTAAATAATCAAAACCAAGCTCAGAGTTAGTGGAATACATAATATCACATGAATAAGCTTCTTTCTTTTGAGTTCTGTCTAATTCTCTTAAATTAAGTCCAACAGTTAAACCTAAATATTTATATATTTCACCAATTTCACCATTAGCTTCTCTTCCAGCTAGATATTCATTTACAGTAACAATATGCACACCTTTTCCGCTTAATGCATTCAAATATGCAGGGAAAACAGCTGTTAATGTTTTTCCTTCACCTGTTTTCATTTCAGCTATATTACCACCATGAATAGCTGCAGCACCAATTAACTGCACATGGAATGCTTTCATACCTGTAACACGATAAGCAGCTTCTCTTGCAACTGCATAAGCCTCTACTAAAATATCATCTAATGTTTTACCATTTTTTAATAATTCTTTAAAATAAGGAGTTTTAGCTTTTAATTCATCATCAGAAAGCTTTTGCATTTCTTCATCTAATGCTTCAATTTTATATGCAAGCTTTTCACAACGCTTCATTTCCTTATGGCCAGAATCAAATAATTTTTTTAATCCCATATCAAAAATACATCCTAAAGGATTTTATCCTTTCTAAAAACTCTATTTTAAAATATACTATATTTTATTGTTTTTTTCAATATAAAAAAGGCATTCAATTGAATGCCTTAAAATATTTGTATTTAATTATTTTTTTGAATCTGTTTCAATGATAGCATAACCGCCATCTGCTCTTAAATAAATAACATTTGTTTTATGAGTTTGCTTATCAAGATAAACAAAGAAATCATGTCCTAATAATTCCATTTGGTCAATTGCTTCTTCAGATGTCATTGGTTCAAGATCTATATTTTTAGTTCTTACAACTCTTTCATCAGCCATTGATACATCTTGACTTCTAATACCTTCTCTTCCTAGTTTATCTTTTACTTTGTCATTATAATGGCGAACTTGTTTAATTAATTTATCAATTGCGCCATCAATTGCTGCATAAATATCTTTTGCAGTTACTTCTGCACGAAGTATGATATTTTTTGAAGGGATTGTAACCTCCACTTTGTTATACTCCTTGTAAACCTTACAAACTACTCTAGCTGTAACAGTATCATAGTCTTGTAATAAATTTTCAAGTTTAGAAAGTTTTTTCGCCGCATATTCTTTATTGGCATCAGATGGATTAAATCCATTCTTTCCTAAAACTTCAATCTTCATAAATATCACTCCTTTTCTATTTATATTATATCAAATTTAAAAAAATCAGTAAAGCGTTTTCAAATCATTCACTATTTTCTTAAATTAAATGTAAGAATAATTATATTATTCATTAATAAATTTGCATATGAATTTAAAATTTCAAGATTATAAGTCAAATCTAAATAATCAAAAAATAGAACAATACCATTATTTAAGCTTTTTAATCTTTGATATATTTTTTGGTATTCTAAAATGAAATAATCATAATTTATTTTATAATTATATTTAAAAACAGAAACAACCAAACAACTATAATTTTCTAATTCAAAACTTTCATATTCTAATTCAATGCTATATTTTTTATAACACTTATCGCATATATATTTTTCTTCTTTTTTAAATAAAGTCAAAAAAGTTTTCTTTTCATAAAAAGCTCTCATACATATTTTACAAACCATAAAAAAATACCTCCATTAAATAATAGAGATATTTTTAATTTTTTTAAAATAATACTTCTCTTGCTTGTTTTTTTATTTCTTGAGATGCTGCGAATGGAATACGAGTTGTATATCCTGCTTTAGCTGCAACTATAGCATACTTAGGCCAAATAAAGATTTTTGAATTCCATGTATTTACTGTTGTATTATACACTTCTCTTGCTGCTGTAATTTCTTTTTGTAAATAAGAATTTTGTTGAATTGCATCTTTAATTTCAGAATGAGATTGTAATGTTGGATAAGCTTCAATTGCTAAATTTAATCTTGCATTGAAATTTTCAATTTGAGTTCCAGCAGCATTTCTTTCCTCATCAGATCCGCCAGTTACAATTTTACCACTTCTTGCTTCTGCAATTTTAACATATGTTTCTTTATCTAAATCAACAGCCTTTTCTACTAATTTAGAAAGATTTGTTAAAATAACAACTCTTTGTTCCATATAATTGTCAATTTGAGATGCATCATGTTGAAGCTTTTGTTGAATTTGTTGAAGTTCAGTTCTTGCTTTTACTTTCATTACTTGGAAAACAATTCCAGGAATAATAAATAATAACCATAAAATAACTTGGAAAATAATAGAACCAACTCCAGTTTTTACAGCAACTTGCTTGTTAATTACATTAACATCTCTACCCTCTTCTAAAATAGGGTCATTTAATTCATCTAATTCATTAGCCATTTTTATAAATCTCCTTTTTTAATATTGAAAATATTATATCAAATTTTTTCTTTTTTGTATATAAAATTTATTTAATCTTATTAATCACAATCAATATTATCCGCACTTACTTCTTTTTCTTCACCTAATGCATCATCAATAGTTAAATCAGATTCGTTTTCATTTTGAATTAAATCTTTTTTATCTAATTCTTTTTCTAATTCAATAATTGTTTTTTCTAAATCAATTTTTGATTGATCAACAACATTTTCTTTTATTATTTTTTCACTATTTACTAATGTATCATATCCTACTGCGGCTAATAATCCTCTTTCAAAATGATTATCATATTTTTTAAATGGATTTTCATTTAAATTAAAATCAAATCTTGATTGATTGTTTTTATGAACAATCATATTAGTATCCTTTTCAACAGGTATATATTCTATCCAATGAACTGGAATAGAATGAAGCCTTCCATCTCCTCCCATTTTATTTACAATTGTAACTCTTCTTTCTCCTTTAAAAGAATGAGCAGTTACAACAAATTCATCTGTATCACCAATAGATGATAAAAATTTTGTTTTATAAATATTTGATGTTGATGAATCTTTATGCTTTAAAATACTAGGATCAAATTGATTTGCCATAACCTCATATTCATAAGGTGATAAATTTGCTAAGATATCTTCATTATAAATATATTCTTTTGATTTATGAGTTTGATATAAAGGAATAGATAAAATTGGTGCTAAATCAAAATAAAATGATTTAAACCATTTAGTGTTAAAATCTATAAAAAATTCATACATTTTTTCATAATCATAGCCCATAAAAATTTTAGGATTTGCTCTATAATCTATCATTTGTGAATGCTCTGATTGAATTAAATTTAAGCATTTTTTCTTATAAAAAATAAAATCATCACCGTATGCAATTTTTTCTTTATCCTTTAATAATTTTAATATGTTATTTTGTGCTAATGGTGTAAATAATAAATTATATTCTAAATCATTATTTCTATCTGTACCACCAAAAATAGTTTCAAATTCATCATTACTAAATCTAGAATAATTAGTTTTAGGATCTTTATCCGTTAAAGCTTTTGTTTCCTTTTTATTTAAACGCTTTGATTCTTTTTTTACAAATTTTTCAATTTGCTTATCGCTCATATTTTCAACATCTGTTGGTGTTCTTTTAAAAATTAAATTAGGTGCTGCATCATTACCATATACTAAATATGTTGCATAATAATATGATGGTGCCGGTGCATAAACAGAAGCTGTTAATGTTTGAGAATGATGAATTGTTCTTGTGCCATCTTTTGTTGAAACTGTAGTTGTCCAATGAATTGTAATTGAATTAGAATATCTTTTTCTATATTTTTCCATTATATAATCTTTACATATTATAAATGGATTTCCTAATATAGAACCAGATTGAACATAAACAGTTGATGAATTAACATCATCATTTTTAAGACCATATTTTTTATTCAAATATATATATTTTTTAGCATCAAAAAATTGATCTAATTCCATTGTAGGAATTGTATTTCTCGTTATAATAACAGGAATATTCCAATCAAATAATGCATTTAATGGTGCCATCTGCTTTTTTGCTAAAGAAATTAAGTTTTTTATTTCTTCTTCTAACTTTTTTATTTCTTCTTCTAGTTTTTTTATTCTTTTAGATAATCCAAATTTTTTAATTAATATTGATGCTATAGAAAAAATAATTCCTAAAATTAATAAAACTAATCTTAAAACTGTAAAGCCAGATGATGCTAATAAATATATATTAAATACAGCAACAATAATACCAACAATTAATAAAACAGTGAAAAATGTATTAAAGCCTTTAAAATTATTAAATCTCTTTTTTAATTTTTTTAATGATTCATTTTTTAAATTAATTTCTTTAATTGTTTCTTTATTTTCTTCAACATTTACTTCTGATTTATCTTTAAGTTCAAGAAAATATTTATTAGCCTCATCATAAAATTTATCTTTATAATATTTTTTATATCCATCTAAAGGCTCTAATAATTCCTCATCCATAAAATAAATCTCCCTTCATTTATTTTAATAATTTTTTCAATTCATTAACTTTATCTAAATGCTCCCATGGAAGATCTATATCTGTTCTTCCAAAATGCCCATATGCTGCAGTTTTTTTATAAATTGGCCTTTTTAAGTCCAAAGATTTAATAATTCCTTTAGGTGTTAAATCAAATAATTCTTCTACCTTTTTAGAAATTAATTCATCACTAACCTTAGATGTATTAAAGGTATCAACTAAAATTGATGTTGGCTTTGCAATACCTATTGCATATGAAAGCTGAATTTGACATTTTGTTGCTAAACCTGATGCTACTATATTTTTAGCAATGTATCTTGCCATATAAGATGCAGATCTATCAACTTTTGATGGATCCTTTCCACTAAAGCATCCACCACCATGACATGCAGCTCCACCATAGGTATCTACAATAATTTTTCTTCCAGTTAAACCTGAATCAGCAGCTGGACCTCCAACAACAAATCTTCCTGTTGGATTAAATAAAAATTTAGTGTCTTTATCTACTAAATTAGATGGAACAACTTCATCAACAACATATTTTTTAATATCCTTTGATAATTGCTCTAAGCTTACCTCAGGTGAATGTTGAGTTGAAATTAAAATTGTATCTATTCTTTTAATTTTATCAAATTCATCATATTCAACTGTAACTTGTGTTTTACCATCAGGTCTTAAATATTCTAAAGTTCCATCTTTTCTAACTTCTGTTAATCTTTTAGCAAGCTTATGTGCTAAAGTTATAGCAAGTGGCATATATTCTTCTGTTTCATCACAAGCATAACCAAACATAAT
>CAJOQR010000067.1 GCA_905236965.1 uncultured Acholeplasmatales bacterium
AATTGCAATATTTGATGCATTATAAAAACCTTCATGGTGATAATTAATATCTTCTCCTAATCCAACATTGAAATTAGATGCCCATTCAGCACCATATTGGCCACTTCTAATGCCTAATGCTATTAAAGGTATACCATCTATATTTTTATATCCTATACATAAACCAATAGAATCTTTAGTTGGTTTATTTAAATAACCATCATTAATTTTAATATTATTAAATTCCATATTAGAAAAGAATTCTTTAATATTTTCTCCCTTAAGATTATATTCACTATAATCTAATGCATTTGATGATGACATAGCAACATTTAAAGATAATGTTGCTAAAGAAGGATTATAAAAAGATGAATCCTTCTTAAAATAATTATCAGAATAATATGCTATACCAATATTTGATTCTTCTTTTTCTTGCATTAAATCATATTTAAATTCAATTTCTTTTAAATCATTATCAAAAGCAAATGTATTTATAAATATAAAAGAAAACATTATGCATAAAGAAAACATAAAAATAAATAATTTTTTCATTTTAAAAACCCTCCAAGTTATTAAAATTATATAATAAAATAAAAATTTAGTAAATTTTATTTTTCATCATAATCTTCTAAAAAAGAATGCTTAATTCCATCTTCTTTATATCCTATAATCATATTCATATTAACGTTGCTTGCAGCAGCAAAAATATTTTTTTCAACATTTTCATTATAATTCTTTTTTAAATCTTCTATTAATTTTTTTGTTGTTAATCTTTTACTTGCATTTATTTCATTATCTACAGAACAAGATTCAGTAAATCTACAAGCACACATAATAAATCTTAAATTATTATATTTAGCCCAAGCCTTTATATCCTTTTCCCTTATTAAATATAAAGGTCTAATCAATTCCATTCCTTCATTATTATCACTATGTAATTTAGGAAGCATTGTTTGAAATGAACCAGCATTTAGCATATTCATTAAGGTTGTTTCTATAACATCATCAAAATGATGTCCTAATGCTATTTTATTGCATCCTAAATTAGAAGCTAGCTTATATAAAGCACCTCTTCTCATTTTAGCACATAAATAACAAGGACTTTTTTCTTGTGAATTTGCAACCTCAAAAATATTAGTATCTATTATTGTTGCAGGAATATGTAATAATTCTAAATTCATTTTTATATAATTTAAATTATTTTCATTATATCCAGGATTCATAACTAAATATTTAACTTCAAATTCAAAATCTGAATGTTTTTTTAATTCTTGAAATAATTTAGCCATTAGCATTGAATCTTTTCCACCCGAAATACAAACACATATTTTATCATTTGGTTTTATTAATTCATATTCTTTTAATGCTCTAATAAATGGAGCCCATAATCTTGATCTATATGTCTTTATAATAGATCTTTCAACTTCTTCATATTTTTCCATAAATTATCCTTTATTTAAAAAATTCTACTAAGCCTGAATGAGTATGATATAATGCACCAATAACCTTTACATCATCACATCTTTTTAATACTTCGCTAGAATTAATTTTTTCTATTGTTTTTTTAACATTACATTTAGCTGCCTTTATATGATCTTTTTCATTTTTAATATTATTTTGTATTTCTAAAATAATACTAGAAATATAACTTCCATGATGATTATTTAAAGCACAAGATATAGCGCCACACATAGTATGCCCCATTACAACTACTAATTTAGTATTTAAATGCCCAACAGCATATTCAATAGAACCTAATCCATAATCTGCAACAACATTTCCTGCAAGCCTTATTATAAATAAATCACCAATACCAGCCATAAAAATACTTTCAGGTATTACCCTTGAATCAGAACATGTTATTATTACTGCATAAGGTGTTTGTCCATGCTTATGTGTATGTAATCTTTTTTCTTGTGAAATATCTCCTAAATGATTCTTTTCAGAATTAATATATGCATTATTTCCCTCTTTTAACCATTCTAATGCTTTATTATAATCAACCATATTTTCACCTACAAATCTCATTTAATATAATATATTATTTTTTATAAAAATAAAAGAAAATTATTAAATATAAATATTATAAAAAG
>CAJOQR010000068.1 GCA_905236965.1 uncultured Acholeplasmatales bacterium
ACATTTTCTACTAACAATGCTTCAATACCATCCTTTAATGTATAATCCATTGCCATACAGCCTTCACATGCGCCTAATAATTTAATATAAACTATACCATCTTTGAAATCAATAAATTCTAAATCTCCACCTTCTGAATTTAAATATGGACGAATTTTTTCTAAAATTCTTTTAATTTCTTTTATAGTTTCTTCTTTATTTTCCATGATAGCACCTACTTATTATGGTTTTTATTTTTATTTTTGTTGTTATTTTTATTGAAATCTTTTTTCTTAGATGGATCAAAATCTGCAGATCCTGAAACATATGTTGTTACATTTTCTTCTTTTGGTTGATCTGTTTTTAAATCATTTTTTCTATAATTATTTTGATTAGATACTAAAATCTTATCTTCTTTAATAAAATCTAATACATCAGATGAAACTGTAGGAGTTTTTATTTTATTTACTCTTTCTAAATCTAAAATGATATTAGATTTTTTCTTTGGATTTGATTCTAATACTAAAGAATCTTTATCAAAAGCTATTTTTTGAATTGGAGTAATATGAATATTAGATGTTGAAATTGTTTCTTTATTATAATATTTATTATATTCATCTTCATTTTTTAATCTCTTTAAAACATAATATGCACAGCCTATAGCGCATGATGTTTCTAAATACTCATCTAAATTTCCAATATAATCTTGTGATTTTGAATCATTATTAAATCCTTTTAATCTTAATATTCCAGATGAGATATCTCCAACAAGATAAGGATATTTATCATAACATTCTTCTATATATTTATCAATAAAAGATGTCTCATTCCATGCATCACGATAATTTTTTTCTAAAAAAAACATTCCTTTATCATTCTTAACAACCATCTTAACCACCTTTACAATTATACAATAGAGATTAATTTTTATAAAGTAATTTATTTATTAATTAAATAATTATATAAACCATTTAACCCTATCATAATATCTTCATATGTTTCTTTAAAATTCCTTGTATACCAAGGATCTAAAATATCCCTTTTTAATGGTGTAAAATCTAATAATTTATATATTTTATGATCATAATCATTTCCAACTATTCTTAATATATTTTTTATATTATTTTCATCCATTCCAATTAAATAATCAAATTTAAGATAATCAAAGCTAGTTAACTCTCTTGCCCTTTTATTAGATGAATCTATATTTAATGAATCTAAAATTTTTTTAGTCATACTATAAATAGGATTCCCAATTTCTTCAGTTGATGTAGCCCGTGATTCTATATAAAAATCATTAGATTTTCCTTTTTTTAAAACATAATCTTTAAATAAATATTCTGCCATTGGACTTCTACAAATATTACCATGACAAACAAATAATATCTTAATCATTTTTATCATTAGAAACAAGGCATACACATTCGCAAGCTATTGCTTCTCCTCTTCCTACAAATCCCATTTTTTCCCATGTTGTTGCTTTAACTGAAATTTGATTAATATCAATATTTAATATATTTGCTATATTATTTCTCATTTCATCTCTTATAGGAGAAATTTTAATATATTCAGAATATATTGTTAAATCAATATTATTAATTTTATATCCTAAATTTAAAATCTTTTCATAACATTCCTTTAAAATTATTTTAGAATCCATATTTAATGTATCTAAGGAATTATCAGGATAAAATTTTCCTAAATCGCCTAATGCTAAAGATCCTAATAAGCTTTCAGCAATTGCATGTAAAACAACATCTGCATCACTATGACCTAAAAGACCTAATTCAGATGGCACTAATAAGCCACCTAAATATAATTTTCTATCTTTTATTAATTTATGTGTATCCCAAGCATGACCTATTCTAATCATTTAAATTTCCTTCCTATTATTTTAGCAAGCTCATAATCTAATGGAGTCGTTATTTTAAAGGATTCTTCATTTGCTAAAATATAATTTATTTTAATATCAGGACGATATTTTTCTATTAATGAAATATCATCTGATGAAATAAATTTTTCATCAATTGATTTTTGATATACTTCTAAAAATATTTTCCTAGATGCACATTGAGGCGTTGATGCTGCAATTAAATCATCTCTTTTTAGTGTTTTATAAATATTATTTTCTTTTATTTTAATTGTATCCTTAACATCTAAATATGTTAAAATTGCTTCTTCATTATTTTTAATATCTAATATATTTTTTATGGTTTTTTTATCTACAAAAGCCCTTGCTGCATCATGAATTAAAATATATTCACCATTTGCTTTTTTTAATCCATTATAAACAGATTCAGCTCTTGTTTTACCACCTTTAACTATTTTTACATTTTTTAAATTCATATCAGAAACTAATTTAAAATCTTCTTCGCTTACAACTAAAATTATTTCAAAGCCAAAACTTAAAAAAGTATTCAAAGGATACATAAAAAGAGGTAATCCTTCAATATCTAATAATGCTTTATTAATATTTTTTTTCATTCTTTGACCTTTACCAGCCATTAATAATATTACACTATCCATAATCATCCTAAAAATATTTCATCTAATTTTATATCAAATGAATCTGTTTTTATATCCATATAAGATGAATTTTTATAACAAATTCCTATTTTTAAACCTTTATAATCTTTTAAATATCTATCATAATATCCTTTTCCATATCCTATTCTTCTTTTATCCTTTGATATAGCAACACAAGGTATTATGAAGCATTCTATTATATCTCTATTTATTTTTTTTCCAATTGGTTCTTTTGTATGAAAAGGACCATTTACTAAATTACCATCAAATTTAATAAAAGATAATTCATCTTCTGTTTTTGGTAAATAAAAATTTATATCCTTATAATAAGAAATTAAAGGTGTTATATCTATTTCTTTTCCAATAGGATAATAAATTCCAACATTTTTAAATTTATTTAATATTTTAGATTTAATTAAAGCCTCAATTACATTATTTGAGGCTTCTTTTTTATTTTCATTAAATCTTAAATCTAAAGCACTTCTTCTAGCTTCTTCTTTATTCATTATTTTACATCCTTATAATATGCAAAATTAGATTTAAATTGTGGATTTGAAGCATATTTTATAGCTTTATAAGCATTTTCTAAACAATTCTTATGATTTAATTCATCATCAACTGAAGCTATTCCCATAAAGACCTCACAATCTAGTTCTTCTTGAGCATATGTTGATTTAGAATGTAATATTTTTTCACCATTATAAAGATTATTTTTTAAAATATCCATTTTACGATAATCTGTTATAAAGGCAACAAATTCCAATCCACCAATTCTATATATTTGATTATCTGTAACAAAATTATTTTTAAAGAAATTTACATATTGAGCTAATTGTAAATTACCAATAGCTCTACCATATTTTTCATTTATTGTAGGTACAGATGATACTTTAAAAACAACTGTTTGGAAAATTTTATCTTCTGATTCAAGTTGTTTTAATCTTGCATACATTTCTGGTTCTAAAGACATTTCATCTAATAATGTTTGAGTTTTAGAAAAGCTATAATCATCAATTGGCATTATAATTCCACATAATTCTTTTGCTTTACCTACTGATATTTTCTTTCCACGTTCTTCTATATAAATATATGAAGAACCTGTATTGAATCGATATTTTAAATCATATTCATTTATATTTGATGTAATTCTTTCTCTATATAAATTAATATCTTCTGGATGAATCATTTTATAAAATTCATCTAAGCTTATATTATTTCCAGATAAAGATAATTTTTTTACTAATACATCATTAAACCAAATATATCCTTCTTCTAAATTAGCAAAATAAATACCTTCATTTGTTTTTTCTAAAATTGTAATAAATCTAGATCTTAATATATCTAATTCTTGGCTTGCTTCTTTTAAATCAGATTCTATACCCATTAAATTTTCTTCTGATTTTTTTTCGCCTATTAAAATTCTTCCTTTATATTTTCCATTTGAAAAAAGTGGTGTTTCTATTAAATATAAGGCTAATTCAATACCAAAATCATTTTGCAAAATGATTTCTACTTTAGATTTAGTATCTGGCTTAGCTTTTTTTGAATAATCTTGATAATATTTTTTTATATCATCTTTTAACAATTCTTCACCATTTAATCCGATTATACGATATTTAATTTCTAATGAATCAAAGAAATTTTTACCATAAACATCTTTTTCATGAGCATTTATATCATTTAAAAAAAGAGATGATATATTTTTTATTTTATCTTTTTTATCTAGTACAACGTAATATTTATTTTCATCAATTGTTTTATTTAATTCATCTTGATAATGAATTGCTGTAAATGAAAAATCAACAGTTGAAAATAATAATATTAATATTAATACATCAATAAAAAATAAGACCCAATCAATTAATTCCTTTGATACATCCTTTAACCATTCTACAACACCTATTTCATTATACATTATTAATATACCAGCAATTAAAAATGTAATAATTAAAGATGAAATAAGCTTAAATTTAAAAAAATGATGCTTTGTTATTGATTGTTGAATTATTAAAATTAAGGTCGCTACACTAAAAATTAAAGCGATTAGTGGATGCTGTCCAAAAGAAAACATAATTAACTCCTTAATTATATGTTGAAAATGTATACTCTATAATAATATAACAACATAATTGTTGTTGCAGCTAAAGCAACTATAAATATAACCCAGGCTTTAGTCCATTTGTTTGATTCAAGCCCAATTCCATTGGATTTAATAAATACATTAAATGGAGCTGTAATTATTTCTAAAATATTTCTTAATACTTTTAAAATTTTTTTCATAATTATCTCCTATCTACCTAAGAATAAATTTAAATATTCTAATAATTCATTTTTATTATCCATAACCTTCATAAATCCAGCATTAGCTACATGAACTGTACCTGTTTCTTCTGAAACAATGATTGTTAATGAATCTGTTATTTCAGAAATACCTACTGCCGCTCTATGACGAGAACCAATTGTTTTATCTAAAGATTCATCTTGTGTTAAAACATAATATGCACCAGCACAAACAATTTTATTACCACGAATTATAACACCACCATCATGTAAAGGTGAATCCTTTATAAATATTTGTTCTAAAAGCTCTCTTGATACATCTGAATTTAATTGAATAGCTTTTTCAGCATATTGATCTAAAGAATTATGTTGTTCTAAGGTAATAAGAGCGCCAACTTTCATTGATGACATATGAAATACTGCATCAACAACAGCTTCTTTTGTTGCTTGAGTTGATGAAATTATCATATCAGATTTAGTATCTGTTTTTCTACTAAATTCAAATAATTTTCTTAATTCTGGTGCGAGCAATATAACAGATAACACCAAATAAGTAGAAACAAAAGGATAATATAAATCTTTTGAAAATTCTAAATCTAATCTCAAAATAATAAAACTATAAATTAAATTTAAAACAATACCTATTAATAATAAATTCATAGCTTTACGATATTTAAAGCATACAAACAAAATAAAGCTTAATAATAATATTCCAAAATATCCATCAATTATTATTTTAAGCCAAATATTATTATTTAGATATTGATTGATCATTTCATAAAATTGATCCATAAAACATCACCTATTATATATTATACAACATCTTAATTTTAAATTAAAATTCAAAATTAAAAAAGACTTAGAATTTTAAATTCTAAGCCAAATATAAGAAAGGTTTGAAAGTATTAAAAATGGTGCCTCAGGGCAGGATCGAACTGCCGACACAAGGATTTTCAGTCCTTTGCTC
>CAJOQR010000069.1 GCA_905236965.1 uncultured Acholeplasmatales bacterium
AAATAATGAAACTATCATAATAAAAACACTAAGTATATGTTTTGCAATTTTTTTCATATTATCTCCTTAAATATCCAAAAAAGTCACTTATAAAATGATTATACAATCAAATTTAAAAAACGACAACATTTTAGTTCTACTTTAATTTGTCGTTAATTGTAAAACTAATTAGATGATAGAATAAAATTCAAAAGATATTATTAAAATGTTATCTAATGATCATCCTCCTATTTATAAATATAAGATTTCAATGATAAATTAGGCATTTTAGTACTTATAAATGCATAAAATATGTTACACAAAATGTAAAATAATTATTTAAATGAACAAAATACTGTAAAGTGTCATCTTTACAGTATTTTTAATTATTCATTTTTTAATAATCCTTTTAATGGATTAATTTCTGGATTTGTTTTTAATTTATAGTTCCAATCTGCTCTAGATGCTGCTGATTTATCGTTCCATTTAGATTTTGAAACTTCTTTAATATAATCATCTACAGTTTCATCTTTTGGATGTTGTAAAAATAAATTATCTGGATCATTTGATAATAATTTTCTAGAACCATCAGTTTTTAACCATGAATCAAAATCTCTTTTAGCTATTTTAGCTAAATATGGTCCTCTTGCAGTATCTTCTTTTGGTAAATTTGTATGTTTTTTAAAGGCAGGAATATTATATAATTCTTTAACATATTCCCAAATGTTTTTATATTCTGATATTCTTTTTTTCTGTGGTCCTACATTAACATAAAAATCTGTTTCCCATTTAATAAATGTTACATAGGCTCTAATATCAGAATCTAAAATATAATCTCCAAATAAAAATCTATTTGTTTCAAGTCTTTTATCTAATGCTTCTAATGCTTTATGAAAATCTTCTTGTGATTCTTCATAAACATCTGGATTATTCGTAAAAGCTTGTCGATAATGACCATTATTAACATGTGGAAATAACCAATCATTAAAATCATCTATTTCACTCCTATATTTTATAGGATATAAATCTGGCGCATCTTTTGGCTGTAAATCTCTAAATGCTACCTCAATATGATTTGTTAATCTATGGTAATCATTATTTACAGCAATTTTTTTATTAATATCTACTAATGTTGGAGTTGTAGCTCTACCTGTATAAAATTTATCTGCATTTAAATAAAATTCAGATAAAAAATGAACACCTGTATATTTATCTTTAAAACCTTTCTCTTTTGGAAATCCCCAACCATATTTATTAGAATCTCCAGTATGATCAACGATATAATCTAAAATTACATCATCAAGCCCTAATAATTCTTTTACAATAACTGGTCTATTACTCCAATTACATAAAGGAGCCCAATAAATAACAAATTTCCCTTCATTTGCATATTTTCTAGAAATTCCTTCTGTAAAATAATTAGGCTGCCTTACAAATGCTCCTCTTTCATCTTGTTCAACAATAGTTTCTTTTTCTCTTGGCTTTGCTCCAACCTCATTTGCAAAAAATTCAGCTAAATTATCATCATATTTTATATTATTATCATTTTCTTTTTTATTTTTATGTTCCTTTATACCACAGCTTATTATTTCACTCATTTTAATATTCTCCTTAAATCATTATTTATATGATTAATATAAATTATTAAACATTTATTAAAAATATATAATTATATAATATATTCTGCATCCTTTAGCATATTCATTTTTGCTAAGAATTTTTTTGTTCTTTCATTTTTTGGATTTTGGAATACATTTTCTGGTGTATCATCCTCAATAATGTGTCCATTATCTAAAAAGATTACTCTATTTGATACTTTTCTTATAAAATCCATTTCATGTGACACTAAAATCATTGTATATCCTTCACTTGCCACGTCTTTTATAGTTGTTAAAACTTCCCCAATTAATTCTGGATCCAAAGCTGATGTTGGCTCATCTAATAATAATATTTCAGGCTTCATTGCTAAAGTTCTTGCGATAGCAACTCTTTGCTTTTGCCCTCCTGATAAATGCCTTGGATAATGATTTTGATGATCTAGTAAGCCAACATTATTTAATTCCTTTAATGCAATTTCTTTTGCTTCTTTTTTGTTTTTCTTTTGAACGATTGTTAAACCACTCATTACATTTTTTAATGTATTTTTATGCTCAAATAAATTAAAATTTTGAAAAACCATCCCTGTTTTTTTTACAAATTCTTTTGAATTTTTTTTATTTTCTCCCTTTAATGGAAAATTAATTTCTATTACATTATTGCTATCTAAATCATCTGTATATTTCATATATCCTTCTTCAGCAATTTCTAAAAAGTTGATGCATCTTAGAAGTGTTGATTTACCGGTGCCTGATGGCCCAATAACTCCTATAACATCTCCTTTTTTAATTGTTAAATCAATCCCATCTAAAACTTGATTATCATTGAATTTTTTCTTCAAACCTTTGATTTCTAACAATTTCAGAAGCCTCCTTTTCAGATTCTATAAAAATATTTTCTTCTATTTCTTTCTTTTTTAAAATTTTATAAATAAATTTTTTGAACTTAGAGTCATTATTATTATTTGAATCAACTTGGTTAGGAATAGATATATGCTTTTCTAATATTTTTAATAGATTTTCGATTATGAATGTTATAACCCAATAGATTATAGCTAATGCAACATAACCTTCTAAATACCTATAAGATCTACCTGCTATTATTTGGGCTTGTGCAGTTATTTCTATAACACCACACGCAAAAGCAAGTGATGTTCCTTTAATAAGTCCAATTAATGAATTTACTAAGCCTGGAACTGCAACCTCAGCAGATTCAGGTATTATAACCCTAAATAATATTTGAGGATAAGACATACCCATTGCTTGAGCTGCTTCTATTTCTCCTTTATTAACTGATAAAAATGCAGCTCTAATTGTTTCTGATGTAAATGCTGATTGATATATACCTAATGCTAAAAATGCATAAAATATTTTAGGTACTTCTCTTACAACAGTTGAATCAACTCCAAATGCTTGTAAAATAATAGGAATGCCATAATATGCAACATAAAGTTGAATAATCATTGGCGTTCCTCTTATTATTGATAAAAATATTTTTGCTAGTTGTTCTAAAACTATTATTTTTTTTATCCTTACAACTGCTAAAATTAATCCTACTACTAAAGATATAATCATTGCTACAATTGCAAGTTCTAATGTAATAGGTAATTTTTTTAATAATTCAGGCATTTGGCTCCAAACTCTATTCCAATCAAATAAAGATGAGAATATCATTTATCATACCTAGCATAATCAATTGTACTGTTGATTATGCTTTTTCCTTCTTTTATTTTAATTATGAGTACAACATAACTTTTAATTTAAATTATAAATTATTCATTTTTAAGTAATCCTTTTAAAGGATTAATTGATGCATCTTGTGGCAAAATAAAATTTTTATCTGCTCTAATTTCTTGTCTTGGATCATTCCATTTAGTCTTAGAAATTTCACTTTGATAATCTTCTATAGTCTCATTTTTTGGATGATGTAAAAATAAATTATCTGGATCACTTGATAAAGCTTTTCTTGCATGGTCAGTTTTTAATTCTATATCCCAATCAATTTTAGCTCCTATACGTGATAAATAAGTTCCAAATGTTTTAGTTTCAAGTGATTTATCCTTTTGTGGTAAATTTGTATATCGCCTAAATTCTTCAACGCTATACAATTCTTTTATATATTCCCACACATTATAATATTCTGAAACTCTTTTTTTCTGAGGACCAACATTAACATAAAAATCTGTTTCCCACTTAATTAAAGATACATAAGTTCTAATATCAGAATCAGTTATATAATCTCCAAACAAAAATCTATTAGTCTCTAATCTCTTATCTAGCTTTTCTAAAGCATCATGGAATGCTTTTTGACCATCTTTATAACCTTCAGGAGATTGAGCAAAAGCTTGACGATAATGTCCATCATTTATATTTGGAAATAACCAATCATTAAATTCATCAATTTCTTTTCTATATTTTTTAGGATATAAATCTGGGGCATCCTTTGGTTGAAATTTTCTAAATTGAACCTCTAAATAATTAGTTAATCTATGATAATCATTATTTAAAGCTTTCTTTTCTTTATAATCTGCAAGTGTAGGTGTTGTTGCTCTACCTGTAAAATTAGGATCTGCATTTAAATATAAATCAGATAAAAAATGAACACCTGTATATTTATCTTTAAATAATGGTTCTTCTGGAAATCCCCAACCATATTTATTTGTTTCACCTGTATGAGATACTTTATAATCTAATATTACATCTTGTAATCCTAAAAGATCTCTTGCGATAACTGGTCTATTACTCCAATTACAGCCTGGTGTCCAATATATGATATATCTATCTTTATCAGCTTTAAGATCAGTTGGCTTATCTCCAAATGGAGTTATTAAATAATTATGTTGTCTAACCCAAAAGCCTCTTTCATCTATTTCTCCACTTTTTAAACCTGGTCTTGGTTTAGAACCTGCTTCTTTAGCAAAATATTCTGCTAAATTATCTGTATAAACAATATCTTTACTTTCTTTTGCAATTTTTTCTTTATGTGCTTTAAGTCCACATTCTAATTTTATTTCAGCCATAATTTTATCCTTTCTTATATTAATTATTTCAATAATATTAATTTAAATATGAATTATAATCTGCATCTGATGGTGATAAATCAACACCTGTATATTCAATTGATAATCTTGCTAATGTTCCATCATCATGTAACTGTTTGATTACTTCTGATATTTCTTTTCTTAATGTATCAGAATTAGAATTAACTTTTCCAAATAATAAATGTGAAGTTGCTGAAGATGTAATATATAAAGTTTCTTCATCTGATATAATTGTTTGAGTTAATATACCATATGTATCTGGATATTCCTTTGCTAAAGCATTATGAACAGGAGTATCTCCTAAGCTAACATATTCACCTGATAAATAATAAGGAACCTTTCCTACAAAATCTAATCCTGTATATTCAATTTCAATTTGATAATCAGGATTATTTTCATTCCATCTTTCAATTGCATTAGTTGCATTATCACCTTGTGAACCAAATACTTTCTTTCCAGCTAAAGCAACTTGCTTAAATGATGAATATGCTACACCATCACCTGAAACAAAAGCATATTTAGCTCTTGTATATGGATATGAAAAATAATAAGTTTCTGCTCTATCAGAATTGTAAGACCAATTGTTGATAGTAAAATCAATTGTTCCAGTTTGAGCATCTATCAATGCTGAATCTGAAATTCTAAGATCTAATTTATATTGTGGTAATCTATCAAATACTTCATTAATTACAGCAATATCATAACCATTTAAATTTCCATTTTCATCTTGATAAATAAAAGGAGCTGGTAATCCTTTTGTTTCTGCATAGATTGTTGTTACTCCATCATCGTCTTTTGCTTTGCATGATGTTAATGTTGTTGCAACAGCACCTATAGCAATTGCACTTAAAAATAATTTTCCAAATTTCTTCATTTCTTTTCCCTCTTTTTTTAATTTTTAGCAAATAAAAAACGGAATGTTTCCACATTCCGTAATACAACAATACAATAATTATTTTAACTTATCGTTTTGATGTTGGAATATGGCAAAGCAAAAAGAGTTGTACAGCAACACATACAACAACCAAAACACATATTAAATTTAGAACTATTACTTAATTTAAAATTCAACATTATCAAGGTTCTTCCTTTCCCTACTATTCCTAGCTATTTACTAGACAATCAAATTATATAACCTAAAAAATATAATGTCAATTACTTTTTTTAAAAAAATTAAAAAATAGTTGTCTCACTGTCAATGATTTTTGAATTTTGTACAAAAAAGAGCGTTGAAAATTGTACAAGTTATATTTTCTTTTTATCTAATACATCAGCC
>CAJOQR010000070.1 GCA_905236965.1 uncultured Acholeplasmatales bacterium
AAACCAATTGCTTTAAGATTTATAGCCGAGATAACTTCAAATGAAGAATTAAAAGGAATGCATATTTCTGCAATGGGTGGAATTTATAATTGGGAAGATGCTATGATGTTTATAGCACTTGGTGCTGGTAGTATTCAAATTACAACTGCTATAATGGAATATGGCTATAGAATAATTGATGATTTAATAGAAGGATTACAATTATTTTTAGGAAAAAGAGGATATAATAGCTTAGATGAATTAAAAGGTATTATTTTAAATAGAGTTGTAGATATAAATGAAATAAAAAGAGATTATATTATTTATCCTAAATTTATAAAAGATAAATGTATTGGTTGTGGAAGATGCTTTATTTCATGTGCTGATGGTGGACATCAAGCAATAATATTTGAAAATAGAAAGCCAACTTTAAATCCTAAAAATTGTGTTGGATGTCATTTATGCGTTTTAGTATGTCCTAATAATGCAATTATATCAAGTGAAAAAGAAATTAAAAAAAGATAATCAAGAAGATACACTTATAAAATCAATAGAATTATATTTTTTAGCAGGAACACATAATCAAACAATAACATCCTTAAAATATTGTAATAAAAGTTCTTTTATTGATAATGTTTTTCCTATATTAGATAAATATGATGAATTAGAAGAATAATAAACGATAGAATTTTTTCGAAAAGTATTGACAATGAAATAAAATAATACTACTATTAAATTGTAGTTAGAGTTATTAGGAATATAAATAATAAAACCTTGCCCCCCCGATTGGTCGGGGGGGGGGTAATTTATTATCATCAAAATTTGATCTGGGTTTTAATTCCAGATTTTTTTCTTGTATAGAGGGGGATAATAAATTATGCAAAAGATTACTGGTTTTAAAATTGTTTCAATTATTTATTTAATTATTACGCTTTTATTAGCGCTAGGTTTAGCTGTAGGTTATTTTATTATTAAGCTTTTATTAGAGGCAGGTTTAGTTTTAGGTGGTACATCTTCAGTTAGGTTAATATATTCATTTATGTTTTTATTGGCATTTGTTCTGATTTTAATTGCTTATATTATTGTATTAAAGAAAAACAAGAATGGTAATTTGAGTAAAACCACATTTATATTTCCTATTGTTATAGGTTTTGTTGTAATCGGTATACCATTCGGTATACCATATAGTATAGTATCTATAGTGACAATGAATAAGATTCAGGAATCTACTACGACAGATGTGACAACAAATGACGATATTAATTTAGAAGATACTGCTGTATCTGATGATTCTAATAGTACTGAATTGGATAATCAATTGAATTTGAATGAAACACCTATTTTTAATGCTAAATGTACTGGTGAGAAGAACATTGATACTAAAAAAACTAATAAAGTTACATTTTGGATTGTAACAATAATTTATGCTGTAACTCTTGTACTTTCAATTATATCTTTATTTGATGTTAAAATTTTATGGGATAATGCAGAAATGAATAAAGTAACAGCTGGATGGTTAATAGCATTTTCTGCATCATACGGACTATATTTGTTTTTAATTTCACCATTTGATTTCAAAACAAGAGTTAAAGTTATAGGTAGTATTGCATCAATAGTTTTAATGGTTTTGATTGATATTTTGCCGATAATATTATTGATTAAAAATAAAGAAATATTATCCTCTATAAATGAAGGTGAGATGTTTGGCTGGTTTTCATCACATACACTTTTGTTGATATCAATGATTGTAAGTGAAATAGGAATAATTGCATTAAATTTATTATCATTAATTAGACTTAATCCTGAAAAAATTAAAAATAGAGATCAAGTTGATACTAGTTATAAAGAAAATGAAAAATTATGGGTTGGGATACTTAAATTTTTAATTTCATTAATAATTGCAGTATTTAATTCTTCATTAGCTTTAATGAGATTAAAAGAAAAACATATTAATATCTATAGCGTATTTATTGTATTATTATGCTCATATTTATGCTGTGTGTTATCTGAAATATTATTGATATTGCTTGTGATTTTTGTTGTTGGCCTATTTATTATGATTTTATCTTCGTTGTACGTTCCTAGTACACATTATGCTTATGAAGTTTATGATGGAGCCAACAAAAGAATATTGACTTATGATCACTACGATGCTGTTCGCGGTGATAGATATAAAGATGATTTAGGTTATTACTGGTATACCAAAGACAATGGTAATACATTTTTTAAAGAATAATATGATTCTTTAGCTTTTGTACTAGTCAATAGAGAGGATA
>CAJOQR010000071.1 GCA_905236965.1 uncultured Acholeplasmatales bacterium
CTTTGTTTTTCATTATATTTTATAATTCTCTCTCAGTTTTTATTTGTAGAATTATCACTGGAAAATATCCTTATATTAAAAGATTAAATAATGGCAATTATATAATTGTTTCCTCAAGAAATATAACTTTTGTAGATTCAACTTTAACAAAAGTATATAAAAGTTTTAATTTTCAAGGAGATCATTATTATTCAAATGATTTTTTATCAACAATAATATCTCAATTTCCTGAAGAAGATAACGGATACATTGTAGTAAATATAGTAAAAACATTATATATTTTTTCATCGAATGGAGATTATCTTACAGAAATTAAAACTCAAATAAAGGATCAAACAAAATCTTCATTTATAATAACTGATGGCCATTTTAATAATTCTTTTTATTTTATTTTGGTATATTGTGATTCTTCATCTTCAAATACTACCTATAAATTCATAAAATCAATTTATGATTCTTCAACAAATGATATATATTTTTTTAATGATTTTGAATTATCTGATTACGGACGTGAGCCTTATTATTATCCGGATTTTTCCTGTAAAATGATGAAAAATAAAACGGACAGATATATTGTCTGCCTTTATAAAATGGTAAGTAGAGGGGGTGTGGAGTTAAGATTATATGGATTTGATTATAATACTAAATACAAAAAATCATTTTTTGGAGGTGATATATTTGTTTCTTCTTTTCAAGATAACATAAAATCTATTATTTTGAATTCTGTGATTTTGCCTCCAGAAAGAAACTTAATTTTATTTTGTTATTTTAATGAAAATTCTAATATTAACTGCTTTAATTATAATATTGAAACAAATACAAAAAGTAATGTACAAATTATACCAATAAAATGTAATTCTTTGAATATTATAATGGAATACTTCTATGAAACTGATAAATTTATAGTAGGGTGTATGTATGATGATAAAGTTACATACTTAACTGAATTTTCCCATGATATGAATTATAGTGGTACTTACCAAGAATACAACAATACAATTTTTTCAAATATTAATGGAAATATAGGTAGAATTAATATTGTTTTACCTTCAGGTGCTAATCAATACAATATATTTTATAATCCAAACCCAACTTGTTATCCTAATTGTTATTTAGCAGAAGCAGTATTACAAGGGATAGGGCAAAATTTAACAAATCTAAAAGATTACCCAACAACTGGAATTTTTACCGGTGTTACTTGTGACACTAATTATTATTATGATTATGAAGGAAAATATTGCTTAGAGGATATTCCTCAAGGTTATTATTGCAATGATACTACAAAAAGAACAATAGATAAATGCCATATAAACTGTAAAACATGCAAAGAAGGTGGAACTGATAATAATAATAATTGTGAAACATGTGATACTTTAGGAATAAAAAAATTTTATGATTTAGGCAATTGTAAAGAAATTTGCGAAAATGGAATTTTTATAGATATAGAAGATAATAGTATTGAAAAATGTAAATGCTCTAAAAATATTAGTTGTGAAAAATGTACAGAAAAAAGTATTGAATTAAATTTATGTATAAGCTGCAATAAAGAAAAAGGTTATTTCCCTAAAAATGATGAACCTTTAAGAGAAAATGGATTTATTAATTGTTATAAAAATCCAGAAGGATATTATTTAAATAAAAAAAATGAGGAATATGAACCTTGTTATTTGTCTTGTAAATCATGCTTTGAATTAGGAAATGAAATTGATAATAAATGCATTGAATGTAATTCAGGATATGAATTCAAAAACGATTTCGAAGGAAATATAATTTTTAATAATTGTTATAAAATATGCAATTATTATTACTACTTCGATAACAATAATAAATATTATTGTACTCAAAATGATACTTGTCCAAAAGAATATAATAAATCTCTCAAAAAACAAAAAAAATGCACAGATGATTGTAAAAAAGATATTTTAGATCTTTATATATATGAATACAATAATACCTGCCATAAAAATTGTCCTAAAAATACTATACCTTTATTTAATAATTCATGTATTTTTAAAGAAAAAGAAAATTGTCCTATAGATTTTCCTTATTTAGACTTGGAAACAAATGAATGTATTCAAAATTGTACTATTTCAAATTTTTTCAAAAAAGAATGCTTAACAGATAATCCTAATAAAGATATAAAACAAAATAATTATTTTAAAATAATAGATGAAATAACTTCAAATAATTTAGATACATTTATAGATAATGCTTTAAATAATGAAGAAGATTTATTAATAGATGAAAAAGATATAAAATATCAAATTACTTCTACTAAAAACCAAAAAAGCAATGAATATAATAATATATCTGTAATATATTTAGGAAATTGTGAAAATAAACTAAAAAAATATTATCATATAAATGACAATGACTCTTTGATAATTTTAAAAATTGATATATATCAAGATGGTTTATTATCACCTTTTGTAATTTATGATTTATATCATCCGATAACAAAAGAAAAATTAGATTTAATTCATTGCCAAGATGATAAAGTAATTATAGAATTACCTTCTCCTATTGATGAAAATAATTTATTTAAGCATGAACCTTCGAATAATTTTTATAACGATATTTGCTATACATTTACTAGTGAAAATAAAACAGATATCACTTTAAAAGACAGGAAAAAATATTTTTTGGATAATAATTTATCTTTATGCGAGGATAATTGTGATTATGCTGGTTATGATCTTAGAACAAAAAAAATAAAATGTAATTGCTTTATGAAAATAAAAATACCATTTTTTTCTGATATTGAAGTAGATAAAGAAAAAATAAAAAAAAAATTTATAGATATTAAAAGCTTTATGAATTTAGAATTAATGAAATGCTACCAAGTTTTATTTTCAAAAGATGGTTTAAAATCGAATGTCGGAAGTTATATTTTATTATCAATTATTTTTATATATTTCATACTTTATAATCTTTTTTTCTTAATAGAATATGACCATATTATTAATAAAATCAACGAAATTATTGAAATGAAAATAAAAAAAATCAGAAATATTGCTAATATAAAAAAGAATAAAAATAAAAAAAATTCAACCTTTCAAAAACAAATTAATAATAAAAATAATAATAAAAAGAGTTCCATTTTTAGAAAAAAAAGAAATAATAAAAATAAAAGTGGTAAAAATTTACATGTAAAAAAAAATAAAAAAAAAATCTTTATATCTTCAAGCTTAAAATTAACTTCTGGCCTTAGTGAATCAAATAAAATACGTAATAATATAACTTTAGGTGATATTAAAAATAATCAAAATTCAAATAATAAAAAAAATTATAATATTATAAATAATAAAAATATCTTATTTACTGATTCAGAATTAAATTCAATGAAATTTGAAGAAGCTTTAAACTCAGATAAAAGAAGTTTTTTTAAATATTATATTTCTTTATTAAGAGCAAAACATTTACTATTATTTGCATTTCTCCCTTCTAATGATTATAATTTAGGAATTTTGAAAAAATGTATATTTTTATTCTCTTTTGCTTTATATTATTCTACAAACGGTCTATTTTTTACCATTTCAACTATTCATAAAATTTATGAAGAAAAAGGAAAATATAATTTTCTTTATCAGTTACCCGGGGTAATATATTCTGCAATAATTTCTGCTTCTATTAATATTGTAATAAGATTTTTATCTTTGACTGAAAAAGATGTAATAAAATTTAAAAAAGAAGAAAACAATGATAAACTTTTTTGGTATAATGAAAAAACAAAATTAATGAAAATTTTAAGGATTAAATTTGTATGGTTTTTTAATATTAGTTTATCTTTGCTTTTTTTATTTTGGTATTATATTTCATGCTTTTGCGCTATATATAAAAATACACAAATTCATCTTTTGAAAGATACAATTAGTACTTTTGGCCTTTCTTTATTATATCCAATTTTTGCTTATTTAATGCCTGGATTTCTTAGAATTTATTCTTTGAAGAATAAGAAAAAATGTGTATATAATTTAAGCAAAATAATTCAATTGATATAAGATTAATTTATGTTTAAGGATAAAATATTATTAATTCTCTTATTATTAATTTTAGTAAATTTGGTTTATATATAGAATATGATTTAATTTCATTGATAATTATGCCAAAAATTGTTTTTTTAATTGGATAAAATATAAAATTATTTTTTATCATTAGTTTTTAATAATATTATTATTTTCTTTAAAATTGCAAATTTGGGGATTGGGGATTGGGGA
>CAJOQR010000072.1 GCA_905236965.1 uncultured Acholeplasmatales bacterium
AAAAGAAATGTAAAATTATATAATTATGAAATCAAATCAAATTTAAGATTTATAAATAATCATTATGAAATAGATATATTATTAGATGTTTCTAAAGGTTTTTATATTAGAAGCTTAGCAAGAGATTTAGGATTAAAATTAAATGGTTGTGCTATATTAAAAGATTTAAGAAGAACAAAATCAGGAGATTTTGATATAAATGATTCAATAAAAATTGAAGATTTAAATGAAAATAATATAATATCAATTTTTGATTTTTTTAAATTGCCAACAATAGAAGTTAATTCTTATATAGCTAATTTAATAAAAAATGGTGTTATTTTAGATGAAAGACAAACAAATATAGATGAACTCTTTTATGTAAAATATAAAAATGATATAATAGCAATGTATGAGCCAATTGAAAATCATAAATATAAACCATTAATTATTTTTTAAAGGAGTGTTTTTATGAAATCAATTTATATTAAAGATAAAAAATTCTTTTCATTACCTGATTCGCTTTGTGCAGCAATAGGTAATTTTGATGGTGTTCATCTAGGTCATCAAAAATTAATAGAAGAATGCAAAAAGCATGGATACAAATCAGCTGTTTTAACATTTTATCCTCATCCTTCTGTTTTTTTAAAAAAAATACCTAATTATCCTTTAATAACACCACTTGAGAAAAAAACTGATATATTATCTAAAATGGGAATTGATTATTTAATAGTAGTTGAATTTAATGAAGAAATTGCTTCTATGCCAAAAGAAGAATTTTTAGAAGCTCTACATTTAATGAATATAAAAGCATGTGTTTGTGGATATGATTTTACTTTTGCAAGAAGAGCTGAAGGAAATATATTAGATTTAGCAAAAGAATTTGAATTTTATGAAATAAAAAAATATATATTAAATGACATTAGAGTATCAAGTACATATATAAGAGAATTATTATCAAATGGAAATATAGAAGAAGCTAATAGATTATTAGGAAGACAATATTCAATAAGAGGAAATGTGATTTATGGTCTTCAAAATGGTAGAACAATTGGTTTTCCAACTGCAAATATAGATTATAAAAATTTTTATTTGCCTAAAACAGGAGTATATTTTGTAAATATAATTGTAGAAGGAATACCATACATAGGAATGGCTAATATAGGGCATAATCCTACAATTGAATGGAATGAAAAAATAAAATTAGAAGTCAATATTTTTGGATTAGATGAAGATATTTATGGAGAAAATATTGAAGTTTATTTTATTAAAAGAATAAGGGAGGAAAAAAAATTTAAAACTGTTGAGGAATTAATAAAACAATTAAAAAAAGATAAAGCATTATGTTTAGAATATGCAGGAGATTTAAATTATACTAAATAAAATTTAATAATAGGAGAGTAAAATGTTAGAAATTAAATCTATTTCAAAAACTTATAAAGGATCTAATAAAAAAGCAATTGATAATATAAATATTACAATTGAAGAAGGGGATATATATGGTTTTATTGGCCCAAATGGAGCTGGTAAATCAACTACAATAAAATGTATTGTTGGAATACATAATTATGATCAAGGAGAAATCTATTTAGATGGTAAGACTTTAAAAGAAGATCCAATTGAATTTAAAAAACAAATATCTTATGTTCCAGATAATCCTGACTTATATGAGCATTTATCTGGTATTGCATACCTTGATTTTATTGCCAATATATATGGTGTTGGAAAAGAAAAAAATGAATTAATTGAAAAATATACAACAAAATTTGGAATAAAAGAACGTCTTGCTGATCCAATTAAAACCTATTCTCATGGTATGAAGCAAAAAATAACTTTAATTGGTGCATTAATTCATAACCCTAAATTAATAATTTTAGATGAACCATTTGTAGGACTTGATCCTAAAGCAGCTTTTGATTTAAAAGAAACCTTAAAGGAATTATGCGATAATGGTAAAATGATTTTCTTTTCATCACATGTTTTAGAGGTTGTTGAAAAGTTTTGTAATAAAATTGCAATAATAAAAGATGGTAAAATTGTATCACAAGGTTTAACTGATGAAATAAAAGGTGATGATACATTAGAAAATAAATTCTTGGAGTTATTTGAATAATGGGAACTTTAAAAGAATTAATCAAAATAAACATAAAAGAAAATTTAGATAGAAGAAAATTTAAAGAAAATAAAAAAGCACAAACTTTTTTAGCATCAGTTTTAATATTTGGTATTTTATTTTTAATTTTATCAGCTATTTATAACTTTATATATATTGTGAATTTTAAAATAATGGATGCTCCAGTTTATGTTCCAATAATCTTTATGGGGGCTTTTGCTTCAATATTTACATTTTCTACATCAATGTTTAAAATAAAATCTATTTTTATTGGTAAAGATTATGAAATGCTAAGTGCTATGCCAATAAAAAAATCATATATTTTAACATCTAAATTATTTGCTCTTTATATAATTGAATTAATTTATTCAGCTATAATAATGGTTCCAAATGCAATAATTATATTTTTAGTTTATCAAAATATTATTGGAGCGTTAATTTCTTTATTATCTATGATATTGCTACCTGCAATTCCAATGATTATTTCTGCATTGTTTTCACTTTTTGTAGCACTTGTAGCTGATAGATATAAATTTGGTAGTGTTTTAAATATAATTTTATATACATTAATGTTTGCAGCGATAATATTTTTATCATTTAGTAGTTCATATAATTCATCTTTAGATGAGGAAAATCCTATGCAAATATATATGACTTTATATAATATTTTTAAATTTGTTAATCCTTCATTTTTATTAATTGAATTATCTTATGAATTAAATCCATTATTTATTTTATTATTCATTGCTGGAAATATTTTATTAACAATTTGTGTTATATTATTTATATCTTTATTATTTGATAAAGTTCATACTACAATTAATACAGTAAAAACAAATAAAAAATATATTAAAAAAGATTTAACTGTCAAAGGTCAATTTAATTCTTTATTTAAATTAGAATCAAAAAAATATTTTGGTTCAAGTTATTATGTAATAAACACAATTTCATCTGGAATTGCAGCTATAATTTTTTCTTTAATGTTAGGATTTATGCTATCAACTAGATTTGATTTTGGATTTATGACAGAAGAGATTTCTTTTAATATCAAAAAATATTTATATTTTTGTACTGGTGCAATAATTTTTGGGATAGGAATTCAAACTCCTGCAGCAATAAGTATTTCTATGGAAGGTAAAAGTTTTTGGATAATAAAATCATCACCTATAGATTATAAAAAATATTTATTTTCTAAAATTTTATTATCTTTTATTGTATTAGCACCTTGTTCAATAATTTCATCTACAATTTTAGTTATATTTATTGATTTTGATTTTATGAGTATAATATCAATATATTTATTGCCTTTATTATTTGTATTTTTATCAAGTATGTTAGGATTAATTATTAATTTAAAAAATTATAAATTTGATTGGATAAATGAAGTAGATTGTATTAAACATTCAAGCGCATCTTATATAGCTTTATTTAGTGATTGGGGTATAACTTTATTATTATTTGGATCAATGATTGCCTTTGCCTTTGTTAATGTAATAATATCTCAAATTATTGGCTTGGCAATTTTAGTGATATTAATTATAATATTACTTAGATATTTATATAAAAACTCAAATTTATTAATTGAAAGGATTGAATTTTAATGGAAGAAAAAGAAGTTTATGAAAGCAAAAAGAAAAAAACAAAATTAGCTTCAACAATAATTTTATTTATATTTTTAATATTAAGTATAATTGCATTTATGCCAGTATTACAATTTAATTTAAAAGACGTAATTGCAAATATTAATGATTCTTCAACTGAAGCAGCTGCTGCAGGTCTTGCTGTTGGACTTGCTGCTGCAATACTTTTAGTAGTACTTATTGCATTAGCTATTGCAATAATAATTGTTGATTTGATTTGTCTTTTAAAATCAATTAATAATAGAAAAAGTAGTGTTAAATGGATAAGAATAACAAGTTATGTTTTTGATGGAGCATTTTCTCTATTAATTTTAGGAACAATAATAAAAATAATTACTTGGCTAATTTAAAATTTTTATTGCAAAAAAAAATATAATGTGATAATATTAAAAAGGCGTTATCCCAGATAATGGATATATCCTTCAACCATATCTTAGATAAACGTGAATTTATAAATTTAGGAGGATAAAAACATGTTAACAAAAGAAACAAAAGAAGAAATCATTAAAAAATATGGTAAGAATGAAAAAGATACTGGTTCAGTTGAAGTACAAATTGCTTTATTAACAGCTGAAATTAATGAATTAAATGTTCATTTCCAAACACATATCCATGATTTTCATTCTAAGCGTGGTCTTATGAAAAAAATTGGTCATAGAAGATCATTATTAACTTATTTAAAAGAAAATGATTTACATGCTTATGAAGAATTAGTTAAAAGTTTAGGATTAAGAAAATAATAATTAGGTCTCGTTTTTCCGAGACCTTTTTTTATTTTTTAGTAGAAAATACAATTGATTGTGCTATAATAGAAATGTTGAGAAATAATAAAAAAGATAGTTTAAGGAGAAAAAAAGATGAGTGAAGTTAAACGTTTCAGCTACAATTGGGCAGGACGTCCTCTTGTTGTTGAAATTGGAGAAGTTGCTAAACAAGCTTCTGGTGCATGTTTAGTATCTTATGGAGAAAGCACAGTTCTATCAGCATCTGTTTCTAATAATGTAGCATCAACTGCTGACTTTTTCCCATTAATGGTTTTATACCAAGAAAAATTATATGCTGCAGGAAAAATTCCTGGAGGCTTTTTAAGAAGAGAAGGCCGTCCATCTGAACATGAAACATTAGTTTCACGTTTAATAGATAGACCAATTAGACCTCTTTTCGCAGATGGATTTAGAAATGAAGTACAAGTAGTAAATACTGTTTTATCATCAGATCCTGATTGTTCAACTGCTATGGCAGCAATGCTAGGTTCATCATTATCACTAATGATTTCTGATATTCCTTTTGAAGGACCTATAGCTGGTGTTGTTGTAGGTAAAATTGATGGTAAATTAATAATCAACCCAACACCTGAAGAATTAGAAAAATCTGATATTAATTTAACTGTTGCAGGTACTAAAAAAGCTATTAATATGGTTGAAGCTGGAGCAAAATTTGTATCAGAAGATGATATGTGGGAAGCTTTAAAATTTGGACATGCCGAAATAATTAAATTATGTGAATTCCAAGAAGAAATTGTAAAAGAATGTGGTAAAGAAAAATATCAAGTTGAATTATTCCATGTTGATCCAGAAATTGAAGCACAAGTTAAACAATATGCTGAAGAAAAAATTTTAAAAGCTATTAAAATTGAAGATAAATTAGAGCGTTATGCAGCAATTGATGCAGTTAATGCAGAAACAATTGCACATTTTGATGAAAAAGTATTCATAACTGAAGTTGGTGGAATTAAAGTTATTGATACTATTGCTAAAGAGAATTATTTAAAACATGTACAATATACATTAGATGAAATTTTACATGGCGAAGTAAGAAGAATGATTGCTGTTGATAAAATAAGACCAGATGGTAGAAAGGTTGATGAAATTAGACCTCTATCTTCTAGAATTGATGTATTACCAAGAGTTCATGGTTCTGCTTTATTTACACGTGGACAAACACAAAGTTTAGGAACTGTAACATTAGGATCTTTATCTTTAGATAGCCAAATAATTGATGGTTTAGGAGAAGAAGATAATAAAAGATTCATGCTACATTATAATTTCCCTCAATTTTCAGTTGGTGAAACAGGAAGATATGGCTCACCAGGAAGAAGAGAAATTGGTCATGGTGCATTAGGCGAAAGAGCATTATCATATGTTATTCCATCTGAAGATGAATTTCCATATACAATTAGAGTCGTATCAGAAATTTTAGAATCAAATGGTTCTTCATCACAAGCAACAATTTGTTCTGGTACATTAGCGTTAATGGCTGCAGGTGTTCCTATTAAAGCACCAGTTGCAGGTATTGCAATGGGTTTAATTATGACAGATGATGATCATTATACAATTTTAACTGATATTCAAGGTATGGAAGATCATTTAGGTGATATGGATTTCAAAGTTGCTGGTACTGAAGAAGGTATTACAGCTTTACAAATGGATATTAAGGTAAGAGGTATTACATATCAAATCTTAAAAGAAGCATTATACCAAGCTAAAAAAGGTAGATTAGAAATTTTAAATCATATGAAAAATACTATTTCTGAGCCTAGAAAAGAATTATCTAAATATGCTCCTAAAGTAGTTACATGTATGATTAATCCAGACAAAATTAAAGATGTAATTGGAGCTGGTGGAAAAACAATTAATGCTACAATAGAAAAATTTGATAATGTAAAAATTGATTTAGAACAAGATGGAAGATTATATGTTATGCATTCTGATATGAATGTAGCAAAAGCTTGTTTAGAATATATTCAAAATTCTGTTAGAGAAGCTGTAGTAGGGCAAATCTATACTGGTAAAGTTACTAGAATAGAAAAATATGGTGTTTTTGTTGAATTATGGCCCGGCTGTGAAGGTTTATGCCATATTTCTAAATTAGCATTAGAAAGAATAGAAAAGCCTGAAGATGTAGTATCATTAAATGATGAAATTATTGTAAAATGTATTAATGTATCAGATAAAGGTATAGATTTATCAAGAAAAGATGCTTTGTTAAAAGCAACTAAAAAATTAGATAAAAAAGAAGAATAAACTTAAACTAAAAAAGGATATAAATTTGTTTTATATCCTTTTTTTAATGAAAATAAAAATATTTTTTTAAAAAA
>CAJOQR010000073.1 GCA_905236965.1 uncultured Acholeplasmatales bacterium
ATTAATTCTTGTTTTAATTTATCTGCATTTGGTCTCATTGTTCTAATTTTATGAAATTTAATTAATTTACCATTCATACCTACTCTAATAGATGTATAAATTGGATTATGTCCATCTTCTAAAAATTTAATAAGCATTAATAATAAAATTAACCAACCAAATAATATTAAAAAAATAAAAGACGCAATTATATCAAAACATCTTTTAATGAACCTATAAATTATTCCATTTTTTGGAATAACTTCTCTATTTACATTTTTTTCAATTACTATACTATTACTCTTTCCCATTAAAACACCAACTTAAAATAGAATTATGAATTGTTAATTTATTATAACAATCAACAAAATATTATATTTTTAAAACGATTATCTTTTATTTATTATAACACGTATAAAGTTTTTTTTAAAGTTATACATATATATTGATAGATAATTTAAAATTTATTTAAAAGATGGCTATGAATTATCAAAGCCATCTTTTTTTTAATCATCAAATAAAGATACTTTTTTATATTCTATTTTTTCATCTTTTTTTTCTTCATCTTCTTCAACTTTTGGCGTTAAGATATTAGAAGGCTTTTTTTCTTTTGCTAAAATTGCATCAAGTTCAGATAAAATATCTGCTTGTTTAATTTCTTTTTTAGTAACCTTTATAGGTTCAGCCTCTTCTAAATTTGAATCAAATGAATCAAATAATGTTTGTTCTTGTTCAATTAAATAATCTGCAGAAACTGCTTGATCTTTATTTAAAGGATCTGGAATAGATAATGAAACTAATTGCGTTAATTCTTCGTTTTTAGCATCATATGTTTTTCCACAATCTGAAACATTATATTTAAATGAATGTGCCTCCTCTTCTTCATTTCCATTTTTATAAACAATGTTTATTAAAACATTTTCTTTATATTGATTTGGTGTTAATTTTTTTGCATCTAATATTAAATATGGATTTGTTTTTAATAATTTAATAACCTTATTACCTGATCTTGCTCTTTTAGTTAAAGGAACATCTGTTACTTTCATTCTTTTAATTGTAGATCTAGTTGTTAAAATTAAAAAATCATCCATTCTATTTGTATAAAAGCCTGCAACAATTTCATCCTTTAATTTTAAATTAATACCTTTTAATCCACCTGCTGATGTACCATATAAAGGAACATCTGATGCTCTATATCTAATTGCTTCATCCATTTTTGTAAATAACATTATTTCAAGTGGATCATCAATTATATCTGCAACTCTTAATTCATCATTTTCTTGCAATTTCATTGCTTTAACTGATTTTGTATAACGCTGTAATTGGAAATTAGATAATAAGACTTGCTTAATAGATCCCATCTTTGATGCTAATAAAACAGTTTTTGATTCATTAAAATCTTTTATTCCAAAGCATGAAATAAATTTTTCTTTTGGATCAATTGAAACTAATTGATTAATAAAAGTACCAACGTCTTTAAATTTTGATTCAGGTATTTTATAAATAGGTAAATATATAAAATTACCTAATGATGTAAAAATTAATAATGTATCTAAGGTAGATAATTCTTTTAAGAATAATATTGAATCATCTGTTTTTAATCCATTAACCTTAGATTGATTATATGCTTTTAAAGAAGCTCTTTTAATATAACCATCCCTTGATACAGAAACCATTGTTTGTTCTTTTGTAATAAGGTCTGTTTCATCTATTTTTAAAGATGAAACCTCATCTTCTATTTTTGTTCTTCTTTCGCAAATAAGCTTATCATTCATTTCAGCTAATTCATTTTTAATAACCTTTAATAATTCCTTTTCAGAGCCTAAAATTTTATTATAATTTGAAATAGCTTTAGTTAAATCTTCCTTTTCTTTATTTAATTGATCTACATCTTGATTAGATAATCTATATAATTGCATCATTACAATAGCTTCTGCTTGATCTTCTGTAAAGCCAAATTTAGAAACTATATTTAATTTAGAATCAGCTTTATTTTTAGATTTTTTAATTACAGCAATTACATCATCTAAAATAGATATCATTTTTAACAAACCTTCAACAATATGAAGACGCTTTGTTGCTTTAGCAAGTTCATATGTTGTTCTATTTGTAACAACTACCTTTTGATGGTCAATATATGCATCTAAAATAGGTAAAACGCCTAATTTCATAGGTCTTTTATCACAAATAGAAACCATATTATAATTTAAATTTACTTGTAGGTCTGTATTTTTTAATAAATAAGTAATTATAGCTGTTGCATTAGCTCCTTTTTTTAAATCAATAGCTATTCTTAAGCCATCTCGTCCTGATTCATCTCTTGATTCAATTACATCAGGTAATTTACCTGAAAGACGTAAATCCTCCATTTTTTCAACTGTTTTAGATTTTAAAGTATCATAAGGAATCTCAGTAATAACTATTCTTTGTTGACCTGGTGCTATTTCTTCAAATTCATATTTACTTCTTACAACAACAGTTCCAGATCCAGTTAAAAATGCTTCTCTTATACCCTCTTTACCTTGAACAATACCACCAGTAGGTAAATCAGGTCCTGGCATAATTAAAAGTAAATCATCAACGCTCATATTTGGATTATCAATTCTAGCAATAGTAGCATTAACAACCTCATTAAAATTATGAGGTGGAATATATGTTGCATATCCAGATGAAATACCCATTGCACCATTTACTAATAAATTAGGAAATTTTGCTGGTAAAACAGTTGGTTCTTGTTCTTCTTCATCAAAATTAGGAATAAAAGGAACTGTATTTTTATCAATATCCTTTAATAAATATTCAGCTGTTTTGCTCATACGTGCTTCAGTATAACGCATTGCAGCTGGTCCATCTCCATCAATAGAACCATTATTACCATGAATATCAATTAAAGTAACACCCATTTTCCAATCTTGACTCATTCTAACCATAGCTTCATAAATAGATGAATCACCATGTGGGTGATATTTACCCATTACTTCGCCAACAATTCTAGCACATTTTTTATATGGTGATGATGAATTAACCTTAAGTTCATTCATACCATATAAAATACGTCTTTGAACAGGCTTTAAACCATCTCTAATATCTGGAATAGCACGTTCTTGAATAATATATTTAGAATATCTTCCAAAACGATCTCCTAAAACAGTTTCTAATTTTTCTTCTTGAAATGTTTCTGCCATAAACATATCAAGTTTTTTCTTTATTTCAGATTTTTTTTCTTTAGCCATAATTAAATCTCCTCCTCTTCTTCTAGAGTAAATTCAACATGGTTTTCAAGCCAATCTCTTCTTCTTAAAGAATCATTACCCATTAATATTTCAACTTCTGATTCAGCTTCTTCAAAATCCTCTAATTTAACTTGAATTAAAGTTCTTGTTTCAGGATTCATTGTTGTATCCCATAATTGCTCAGCATTCATTTCACCTAAACCTTTATAACGCTGAACTATTGTAGGACATTTACATTCTTCTAAAATATCATCTTTTTCATCATTTGTATAAGCATATAATATTTCTTCTTTTGCACCTCTTTTTGTAATCTTAAATAAAGGTGGTAATGCTAAATATACTCTTCCATCTTCAATTAAAGGGCGCATATATCTAAAAAAGAATGTTAATAATAAAACCTGAATATGAGCTCCATCATCATCAGCATCTGTCATAATTATAACCTTTTTATAATTACATTTTTTCAAATCAAATTGAGGACCATAATCAGCACCAATTGTATAAATCATTGTAGCAATTTCTTCATTTTTTAAAGCTGATTCACTTGTTGCCTTTTCTGTATTTAAAACTTTACCTCTTAAAGGTAAAATAGCTTGGAATTTTCTATCTCTTCCTTTTTTTGCAGATCCACCTGCAGAATCACCTTCTACTAAAAATAATTCATTTATTTCTTTATTTTTTTCACTTGTAGGTGCTAATTTTGCAGATATATTTTTTTCACCCTTATCTTTTTTATCTAAACGAATTTTTTCTCTTTCTTTTCTTGCAGCTTCTCTTGCTTCAGCCTCTTTTATAGCCTTTTTAACAATTGTTTCAGTTAATTGCTTATTTTCAATTAAATAAAAAGAT
Organism: uncultured Acholeplasmatales bacterium; assembly: GCA_905236965.1. Classification (GTDB taxonomy): domain Bacteria; phylum Bacillota_I; class Bacilli_A; order Acholeplasmatales; family Anaeroplasmataceae; genus Anaeroplasma. Next base: position 4,062 of record CAJOQR010000073.1, read on the forward strand.
AATTTTTCATATAAAACATAATCAACAGCAGTTTTTGCTGAAGGTGTACCTAATTTACCCTTTGTTTGGCCTTCAAATTCTAATAATTTTTCACCAATTCTAACAGATACAACAGCTGTCATACCAGCTCTTATATCTGTTCCTTCTAATGTTTGATTAGCTTTTATTAAATTAAATTTATGAGCATAATCATTAAAAGCCCTTGTTAAAGCTGTTTTAAAGCCAGTTTCATGTGACCCACCATCAACTGTTTTAACATTATTAACAAAAGATACAATTTTTTCTTGGAAAGCATTTATAAATTGAAGTGCAACCTCTACTTCAATTTTTTCATTTGCCTCTGCTACTAAATAATCGCCTTCAAAATATGCAACATTATGTAATGGATTTTTATTTTCATCCATAAAAGCTACATATTCAGAAATACCATTTGCATAAACAAATGATTCTATTTTTTTAGTTCTATTATCCTTTAAAGTCATTTTTAAATTTTTAATTAAAAATGCACTTTCTCTTATTCTTGTTTTAATAGTTTCATAATTATAAATTGTAGTTGTAAAAATATTAGGATCTGGTTTAAAAGTAACAGTTGTACCTGTTCTTTTTGTATCTCCTAAAATTTCTAATTTTGAAACCTTTTTTCCACCATCATCAAATCTCATTTGATGAATTTTACCTTCTCTATAACTTGTAACAATCATATAGCTAGATAAAGCATTAACAACAGAACCACCAACACCATGTAAGCCACCTGATGTTTTATATCCTCCACCACCGAATTTACCTCCGGCATTAAGCTGTGTATAAATTACTTCCATTGTATTTTTACCTGTTTTGTGAAGCCCACATGGTACGCCTCTTCCACTATCTTCAACAGTTATAGAATTATCATTATTAATTGTAACTATAATTTCTCTTCCAAAACCAGCTAAAGCTTCATCGATAGAATTATCAACAATTTCCCATACTAAATGATGTAGGCCCCTTTCATCTGTTGAGCCTATATACATACCTGGACGTTTTCTAACGTGTTCTAAACCTTCTAAGACGGTTATAGAATCATCATTATAAGCATTAGACCGCATAAAAAAATCACCAATCCCTTTAATTAAAATGATATCATAAATTGCTGTTTTTTACAATTAAATAAGGTATTTTTCTTTACAATTAATTGTAGTTAAATTATAATATTTCTATAAATAAATAGAAGGTGATATTTTATGGAATTATCAATTGCTTTTGATGCTTCCTTAGCAATAATATTTTTAATTATTTCTTATTTAATTGGCTCTATTCCTTTTGGATTAGTTTTAGGAAAATTAATTGAAGAAAAAGATATAAGAGAATATGGTTCAGGAAACATTGGTTCTACAAACGCAATAAGAGTTTTAGGAAAAAAAGTAGGATTTTTAGTATTTATATGTGATGTATTAAAAGGCATAATTATAATATTATTAGTAAAAATATTAAGTTGGACTAATGTATGGAATTCTCCTATTGATCTATTCTTTTATGGAGCAGCTGCTATAATAGGGCATGTATATCCTATATTTTTAGATTTTAAAGGTGGAAAAGCAGTTGCTACATCATTAGGTGTTTTAATAATTTTAACACCTTTATCTGCAATAACATGCTTAATTGCTTTTTTAATAATATTTTTTATTACAGGATATGTATCATTATCATCTACTGCCGCAACAATAACTGCTATGATAACAGCATGGATTTTATATATAGTAGGATTTCAAGCAACTAATTTCTTAGATTATTTCATTTCATCTCCTGGATTAACAGAAGCTATTTGTTATACATTTTTAAGTGCATTAATAATTTGTAAGCATATTAACAATTACAAAAGATTATTAAATGGCACAGAATCAAATTTCAAAAAGAAGAAAATAAAAAATGATTCAAATTAATGAATCATTTTTTTATAATAAATTATTCTTCTACTATAGCGTCTACTGGACATACACCTTGGCAAGCACCACAATCAATACATGCAGATGCATCAATAACTGAAACATCTTCAACTGTGATAGCACTTACAGGGCATTCTGCAGCACATGCACCGCATCCGATACAAGAATCTGTAACTTTTCTTGGCATGAACACTTCCTCCTTTTGTCCTTAAGGTAATTATATTATAAAATAAAAATAACTAATTTGTCTAGACTAACATATTGAATTTTAAAAGATAATTTTGTAAAATATCTTTGTGTGTTAAGGAGAAATTGTATATGATGACTTTACAAATATGGGAATTTATTATTATATTGTTATTAGTTATAGTTGCAACTGCAATAATTACTTTTTTTATTTTTAGAAAAATATTTACTCGTCAATTAGAAAAAAATCCTCCAATTAATGAGCAAATGGTAAGAACCATGATGCAACAAATGGGAAGAACACCTTCTGAAAAACAAGTAAGAGCAGTTATGAACTCTATAAATCAACAAAATAAAAAGGCATAATGCCTTTTTTATTTTCCTCTTACCTCTAAATATCTTTTTGCACATATTTTATCAGGAAGAGATTTTATATTTTTAAATGAATTATTAATAAATAAAATCCCTAACCCAATATCAATTAAAGCTACTATACTCATTATAATTCCAATAATAAAGAATAATATTTTTTCATTATTAAAAACTAATATTAAACCAATTGATAAAACAATTGCCCCTATTATAAAAATGAAAATAGATGTAATTATAGTAGTTATTTTATAATTCTTCCTATATTTTAATGCATAAAAATCTATTTCTTCTTTATTCATTTTCTATATCCTCAACTGGTGTTTTAATTATTCCAAATTCAATAAAATATAAGCTTAATCCTAATAAAATTCCACCTATAACATCAGTTATATAATGCATTCCTGAAAATATTCTTGCAAAAGATATAATTATTGAAATAATTATTGAAATAATTAAAGTGCCATATACATATCTTTTATTTTTAGTTAATATTGATGTTATACCATGAACTGATAAGAAAATAAATATTGTAAAGAATGTATGTGTAGATGGGAAAGATGCTTCTAATTCTCCATTTACATAAATAGGTCTATAATTAACAACTATAACTTTATCAAACAATAACCATAATAAAACAGAAATAAAACAAAAAACAATAAATATAGATAAATGTCTATCAGTTTTAAATAAGCTTCTTCTTTTATATATTTGAATTATATAAATTATAAAAAATATTAATGCTAAACCTATCGCTAAAAATAAAAATATATCACTTACAACATCAAAAAATTTATTATATTTATAATCAATAATGTTATTTAATGAGCTTAATCCAACCTCACCTGTTGGGCAAATATCTTTTTTATCAATAAATAACAAGCTATAAAATACTAAAAATAAAATTGAAAATAATATTCCTAATATTGAATATATATTAATATTTTTCTTCATTTTAATCACCAATTTTAGTATACATTAAATATATTTAATTCTCAATCTATATAGATAATTTTAATGTTCAAAATTTATATTTTTTTAAAAAA
>CAJOQR010000074.1 GCA_905236965.1 uncultured Acholeplasmatales bacterium
AGATAATGATCAATCTGGAAATATAGATGTAATTGATGAAGAATATATAGTCGAAAATATAAAATATGATGATTTTCAAATTCATTTTTTAGAATTAGGAAATAAATATACAGGTGATTCTTGTTATATTAAAGCTGGAGATACTGATATATTAATAGATGCAGGATCTCGTGGTAATTCTAGTTCAACCTTAACAGAATATGTATCAAAATATTGTACTGATGGTAAGCTTGAATATGTAATTGCGACTCATGGCCATCAGGATCACATATCTGGTTTTGCTGGAAATAGTGATTCAAAAGCTAAAAATTTTAAAGGTGAAACAGTAGGTAGAACTGGTATTTTATATTATTTTGAGGTTGGAACATTTATTGATTTTGCTTATAAAGGTGAAGGTTCTAGTGCTGTTGATAATAAAATTCAAAAATCATCTGATTATGGATCATCTATAGAATATGGTAAATATTTAACAGCAAGAGAATATGCTATTTCAAAGGGTGCTAATTATTTTACTGCAAAGGAATTATGGGATAACAATAATACAAATTTTGAATTAGCAGATAATATAAATATGGATATTTTATATAATTATTATTATTTTGCATCATCAACTGATGAAAATAATTATTCAGTATGTACAATGTTTAATTATAATGATCATCATTTTCTTTTAACAGGTGATTTAGAAAAAGATGGTGAAGAAAAATTAGTTAATTATTATAATCAAAATTTATCTCATCAAGATTTGCCACATTGTGATTTATTTAAAGGTGGCCATCATGGCAGCTATACTGCATCAAATGAGGTAATATTAAATGCCATTACACCAGATATTTGTTGTGTATGCTGTTGTGCAGGTGCAACAGAATATACACCAAATGTTGATACTCAATTTCCTTCTCAAGAATTTATTAATAGAATTGCTAAATATACATCAAGAGTATATGTAACAACTATGTTTGATGAGGTTAAAAAAACAAATGTTTCTATGAATGGTAATATTATTGTTTCATGTAATGGAATAAAGGTAGGTTTAAATGCATCTAATAATTTAATAAAATTAAAGGATACTCGGTGGTTTAATACAGTTGTTTATGTTGATTCTAAAGGATATAATGTATCAGGAAAAGCCAAAGAAGATTTTTATACAGCTTTAACTGAAGGCACAACAGCAAGAAAAAGAAGAACATGGCCTTTAGATGGTGTTGAATAGGAGATTTAAATGGAACATATTTTAAAAAAAATAAAAGAATATAATAGAATAATTATTCATGGTCATAAAAGACCAGATGGAGATTGTATAGGATCTCAATATGGACTTGCGTTAATAATAAAAGAATCATTTCCAGAAAAAGAAGTAATCATTTCGGGTGAAGCATCAAATTATGTTTCTTTTATAGGTAAGCCTACAATTTTAGAAGATGAATCTAAATTTAAAGGTGCATTATCTATCGCAGTTGATTGTGCAACTATAGATAGATTATCAGATGAAAGAATTAATTTAGCAGATTATTCAATAAAAATTGATCATCATCTTCCAGTTTCTGAATATGGAGATTATCAATATGTGGATGATAAAGCTCCAGCATGTGCACAAATAATTACAGAATTTTATTTAAAATTTAAAAATGAATTAAAAATGACTAAAGAAGCTGCCACAGCATTATATGTTGGTATTTCAACAGATACTGGTAGATTTAAATTTGATTCTGTAACATCTAAGACTTTTAATGCGGCTGCTATTTTAATAGATTTTGGTGTTGATTTAAGCTATGTTGATAATAATTTATCAATTGAGACTGTTGATACATTGAAATTAAGAGGATGGTGTTTAACTAATTTTGAAACAACACCAAATGGATTTGCATATTTAAAAATGAAAAGAGAAACTATAGAAGAATTTAAGGTTTCTGATGAGGATGCTGCCGCACAGGTTTCAGCAATTTCAACAATAAAAGATTATCCTGTATGGGCATTATTTATTGAATATCCTGATGAAATAAGAATAAGATTAAGATCTAGAGGTCCAATTATAAATATTTTAGCAGAAGAATATCAAGGAGGAGGTCATCCTAAGGCTGCTGGTGCTCATTTAAATAATTGGGATGAATTACCAAATTTTATAAAAAAGGCTGATGATTTGGTTAAGGTTTACAAAGAAACTTTAAAATAGTTCTTGCTTTTTAACATTAAATTTAGTAAAATAACTATTGTCCTGCAAAGGATAATAGTATATAGGAATATAGCCAAGCGGTAAGGCAAGGGACTTTGACTCCCTCACGCGCTGGTTCGAATCCAGCTATTCCTGCCAGAATTAAATCAATACTTAAGGCATTTTTTCCAAAATTGCTTTAAGTTATTCATTAATAATGCATAAGGGAATAGTTGAATCCTTTATGCATTTTTATTTTATTTAAAAATGTTTACAACGGGTATACGTCAAAATTTAACACGTATAATAAAAAGAAAAAGATAATCAAATGTTATAGTGAAATTGCTATAATAAATGATTATCTTTTTTGTTTAATCCACCAATTTCCGCCGGTGGGATTAGAACCCTACCTTAACTTTTTATTATATTTTTTGAATAAGGTAATAAATTATCAATTGGTTCTTTATTTATATTTTTAAATACGTAGTTTAAATATTTTTCAACTATTATATTAATGATATTATTATGATGTCATATCTTTATGATATGTATCATTTGAATAGGGAGTGATTAGCGTGTTTTACTGCACAAAGGAGTTCTCCAGCATGTAAGGAAAGGATGGTATTTTTGGAATACCTGGTTTTACTGGGCTTTATCCTAGTAATGATTTATTTACTTAAAAACAATAAGTAGATAATACTTTATTTACACGTTAAGAACTTCTAAAAAATGAGAAAAGAGGATGTTGCAATCATCCTCTTTTCGTTTACCTTTATTTACACGCTAATGTCTTTCGACACTTATATTATAACTTTTTTTTAATAAAAATCAATGAATTAAAAAAATGTCCGCATTCTCAATTGTTCATTTTTATATTGACTTTATTATGCTAAAATGAAAGTAGAAAAAAAGACAGGTTATGAACAAGTAAAATATATTTGTAAACATGGCAATTATTCTTATGAGGCAAGGTGGCATACCAAAACAAAAGATGCACCTGTTAATGGCCAATCTTGGGTTGTTAAAAGAGAACGAAAAGGTATTGGATATGGTCCGAATGCTAGAAAAAATGAAACGCATTTCTTGTCTGGTTCTAAGTGGGTATCAAAAAAAGACTGGTTTGATGCAATTAAAGCTCGAAAGTCAGGTACCGCAACTAAGAAGCAAATAGAAATGTTAGATAAAGGACATTATAGGAAAGGAAGTAAAT
>CAJOQR010000075.1 GCA_905236965.1 uncultured Acholeplasmatales bacterium
AATTATTTTTTATTCTTAAAGGAACTGATTTAATCGTTTTAACATTATTTGTAATATTTTCACCTACTAAACCATTTCCTCTTGTTGAACCAAGCTGTAAAATTCCATCATTATAATGTAATGATACAGATAAACCATCTATTTTAAGCTCACATAAATATGTAGCATTTGGTGCTATTTCTTTTATTTTTCTATCAAAATCCTTTAATTCTTCATAGCTAAATGCATCAGCAAGTGATGCCATTTTAACTTTATGATTTACCTTTTCAAATTTAGTTAAAATCTCTCCACCTATTCTATTTGTAGGTGAATCTAAAGTTTTTAATTCTGGATTATCATTTTCAATTTTAATTAATTCATTCATCAGCATATCATATTCAAAATCTTCCATAATTGGATTATCATAAACATAATATGCCTCAGATGCTTTATTTAATATTTCATGTAATTCTTTTACTCTTAAAGATTTATCCATTATATATCCTCCAGATTATATTTTTCTTATAGATGGATGAGTTGACAAAAGCTTTTTAATTCCAACCTCTACACTAAAAGCAATTGTTAATACACTTCCATTTACAGCTACAATAATTCCATCACCAAAAAGCTTATGATTTATTTTATCACCAGCTTTAAAAATAATATCATTATTAATTATTGGTTCTTCTTTTGTTTCATTTTTTAATTTTTTGAATTTATTATTAATTAATTCTTCTTCCATTTCTTTTATAAAAATTGATGGAGACATATAAGAATCTTTTCCAAACAATAATCTTGAATCAGCATTTGATATATATAATTTATTTTTAGCTCTTGTTATTCCTACATAACAAATACGCCTTTCTTCTTCAAGTTCTTCTTGTGTTGTTATATTAGAAGATGGAAAAACTCCATTTTCCATTGCTACCATAAATACATCTTTAAATTCTAATCCTTTAACTTGATGATATGTTGATAATCTAATAGAATTTTCTTTTTGAAATTTATCATTTTCATTATCTGTTCTTAATGCTAAATCAAGCAAAAATTTTTCTAATATAGCTTCATTTGAATCTTCATCATAAAATTCTAATGCTTCTTTTAAAACAGATTTTAATTCTTTAATATTATTTAATTTATCAACATAAGAATCTTCTTCTAAAGAATTTTTTAAATAATTACTATAACCTGTCTCACTAAGTAAAATATCAATTATATCAGGTAATATAATGTTATTAATTTGATTTGAAAGTGATATAATCATATTTTTAAATTCTTTTAAGCTTGATGTGCCTTGATTTTTTTCTTTAATTAAATCTATAGCATTAAAAAATGATGTATTATTAGCTAAAGATATATTTTCTAATTTTTCAATTAATGTAGGACCTATTTTTCTTTTTGGTTCATTTACAATTCTTTTAAAAGAAAAATTATCATTATGATTAATTATTAATCTTAAATAAGCAACCATATCTTTTATTTCTTTTCTTGCAAAAAAAGAAAGACCTCCATAAATAATATATGGTATTTTATTTTTAATTAATACATCTTCAAAATTTCTTGAAATATAATTAGCTCTATAAAGAATAGCTATATCAGAATAATTATCGCCTTTAGATATTAATTCATTTATTTTACTAACAACAAACATTGCCTCATCATAGCTTGATGTTGCATGATAATAAAATGGTTTATCTCCATCTAAATTATTTGTAAATAATGTTTTTTTAATTTGATTAGGATTTTTTTCAATTATTTTATTAGCTAATGATAAAATTTGATTTGTTGATCTATAATTTTCTTCTAATAAAATTAATTTAGTTTCTAAAAAATCATTTCTAAATTTTTTGATATTTTCAATTTTAGCTCCTCTAAAAGAATAAATTGATTGGAAATCATCACCTACTACAAAAATATTATGATATCTTGATGATAACATATAAATTAATTTATATTGTAAAGCATTTGTATCTTGAAATTCATCAACTAATATATATTGAAATTTTTCTTGATATTTTTTTAAAATATTAGGATTTTCTTTAAATAAATCTATAGTTTTTATTATTAAATCATCAAAATCTAAAATATTATTTTTTTCTAAATATTCACTATATCCTTTAGATACTTCTAAAAAAGTTTCTTTTAATAAATTATTTTTAATATTAAAATCTAAAAAATTTTTTGATTTAGAAATTAAATCCTTTATTTTCTTAGGCTGATATTCTTTTGTATCAATTCCTAAATTATTCATAACTTCTTTTATTATTTTTAATGAATCATCATCATCAGCAATAATAAATTTATTGTTATATGGAGGTAAATGATTTATTTCAATTCTTAAAAGTCTAGCACAAAAAGAATGAAATGTTGATACCCACATATATTTAGTATCTATTGAAAGCATATAAGATATTCTTTCTTTCATTTCATTTGCAGCTTTATTTGTAAAAGTAACCGCCAAAATATTATTTTGAGGGATTCCTAATTCTTTTATTATATATGAAATTCTAGTTGTTAAAACCTTTGTTTTACCAGCTCCAGCTCCAGCCATTACCATTACAGGTCCTTCCGTCTCTAAAACTGCATCTTTTTGAGCTTGGTTTAATCCCTCTAATAAATCCATTTAAATCTCCTATTCTATCCCTAAAAATTCTTCATAAGTTGTTAATTTATCTGTAATCGTTCCATCATTATTAAAGCTAATAATTCTATTTGCGACTGTTTGTAATAATTCAGCATCATGACTTGAAAATAATATATTGCCTTTAAAATTACTCATTCCTTCATTTAAAGCAGTAATTGATTCTAAGTCTAAATGATTTGTTGGATCTTCAAACATTAATATATTTGGAGCTTCAAGCATTATTTTAGCGAATAAGCATCTTACTTTTTCTCCTCCTGATAAAACATTACATTTTTTTAATGCCTCATCACCAGAAAAAAGCATTCTTCCTAACCAGCCTCTAATATAGCTTTCATGCTGATCTTCAACAGAATATTGTCTTAACCAATCTATTAATGTTAATTCTTTATCAAAATATTTATTATTATCTTGAGGAAGGTAACCTAAAGATGTTGTTATTCCCCATTTAAATTTCCCTTCATAATCTTCATCTATTCCAGCTAAAATATTAAA
>CAJOQR010000076.1 GCA_905236965.1 uncultured Acholeplasmatales bacterium
CAATTATATGAAACTTTTGTTAAGTGTGATTATTATCTAAAACAAAAACCACAAAAAGCTGAATCAAGACAATCACTTGATGATATGTTAAAAGATAGAATTGCAGGTGGTATATTTTTTACTACATTACAAAAGTTTGAAGAAGAAACAGGATTATTTAGCGATAGAGATGATATTTTAGTTTTAGTTGATGAAGCTCATAGAAGTCATTATGGATTAGAAGCTACTATGAAAATAGATTATGAAACAAATGAGGCAAAAGAAAAATTTGGTACTGCAAAATATCTCCATAATGCTTTACCTAATGCTATTTATATTGGATTTACTGGCACTCCAGTAGAAACAAAAGATAAATCTACATCATCAATATTTGGAGATGTTATAGATACTTATGATATGACACAAGCTATTTTAGATGGTTCTACAGTACCAATTATGTATGAATCAAGAATGGCAAGAGTTGGATTAAATCAAAAAATATTAGATCAGATTGATGATTATTATAAACAAATTGAAGAATCTGGAGCAGCTGATGATTATGCTATTAATAAATCAAAACAAATGATGGCAAAAATATCTCAAATAATAGAGGATCCAGATAGATTAGAACTAATAGTAAAAGACATAATAAATCATTTTGAAGAAAGAAAAGATATGGTTGCAGATCATGCGATGGTTGTTGCATATTCAAGAAAAGCAGCTTATACAATGTATCAAAAATTCTTAGAATTAAGACCTGATTATAAAGATGTTGTCAATATGATTATTACACCATCAAATAAAGATTCCGAAGAAATGCAAAAAGCTATTGGTACTAAGAATGATAAGAAAGAATTAGAAATTAGATTTAAAAATGAAGCTGATGACACTAACGAAAAATTTAAAATAGCAATAGTAGTTGATATGTGGCTTACAGGATTTGATGTACCTAGACTTGGAGTTATGTATATTGATAAACCTATGAAAGCTCATAATCTAATGCAAGCAATTGCAAGGGTAAATAGGGTATATAAAACGAAACCAGCAGGATTAATTGTTGATTATATTGGATTAAAAGCCTGGTTGTTAGATGCCTTAAAAACATATACTTCTAGAGACCAAAGACAAGTTGTTGATAATAATGAATTAGTAAATGCTTTGAAAGATAAAGTTGAAATTATAGATGGAATTTTAAATGGATTTGATTATTCATATTTTAATAATTTAGATAATACAGGAAAGTATAATCTTATTAAAGATGGAGCAAATTTAGTATTAAGTTCTGAAGATAAAAAGAAAAGATTTATGAAGCATAGTTTAGATGCTAAAAATCTTTACACACTATGCAATGGTATATTAGAGAATACTTATAAAGATAAAGTATTATATATTATATCTGTTAGATCATTTATATCTAAAATATCAAATGATAATAAACTAGATGTGTCTGAAATTAATAAAAATGTTGGTGTTATGCTTGAACAATCTATTAGAGAAGATGAACTTATTAATTTAGGTGAGTTGTCTAGAGGAAATAGTTTAGAATTGCTAAGTAATACGATGCTATCAAAATTAAAAAATTTAAAAGATAAAAATGTTGCAGCAGAAATATTATCTAGAGCAATTAAATCAACTATTAGTGAGATTGGTAAAATAAATTTAACATTACAAGAAAAATTCTCTACTAAATTTAATAAAATTGTTGATGCATATAACGAGAGAACTGATTTAGCTGATATAGAGAAAATAATTGAAGAAATGATCAACTTAAAAAAAGAAATAGAAGAAGAATTAGAAAAAGGAAATGAATATAATTTATCTTCTGAAGAAAAAGCTTTCTTTGATGCTTTAGGTGCAGATAGTGAAATAAAAGAATTAATGCAGGATGAAACTTTAGTTCAAATAGCTAAGGAATTGGTAGAAATTATAAATGAGAATTTAACATTAGATGCATTTAAGAGAGAAGATGCTAGAGCTAGAATTAGAGTTAATATAAGAAGATTATTAATTAAATATAACTATCCTCCTGTAAAAAGAGAAGGAGCAGTTGAACAAGTTATTAGACAAGCTGAATTAAAATATCAAGAAATATAAAAAAGAAGTAGTCATTTATGACTACTTCTTTTCATCCACTCTTAAATAATTTGTAATATGTTCTTTATTATATGTTAAGAAATCAGTTGCTGTAATTTTACTTTTCGAATCATATTTTTTTAGATTATCTGCAAATTTATCTACTGTTGCTAATCGAACATTTACTTTTAAATTTTCAATTTGATTTAAATATGAAAGTGATGTTCCAAGAACTTCTGCAAACTTTTCTTGAGATAAGTTATATTGCATACGATAATACTTCAAGTTTATTGATAAAATCTCAATTAGTTTCATATACTTACCTCCTAACTTTTATCAAGTTTATTTTATAGAATCACGAAAGGAATGTCTTTATAAGAAACACGAAAGGAAATTGCTGTTTTAGTATTTACAAACAATAGAAAAAATACTATATTATATATACATAAGATTTTTTAACTTTCTATGACTCTTAATGAGGTGAATAAAATGAAGATAATTGATAAATTATGCGATCTATATAATTCCAATAAGATAAACTATAATTCCGATGATAATGTTGTTTTAGAATATGATGATAAAGACTTTATTGATTATGAAATTGATATTTCATTGAACAAACAAGAAGACAAGTATTTAATTTTTATATTTATTGAACAAGAACAAAAATTAATATTTAAAGGATTGCTTGAAGAAAGTAATAATTCCCTTAACTATACTTATGATGCTCTAAAAAAAGATTTATATGAATTAGAATTAGATGAATTCATTGAAAAATACTCAGAAAAATTATTTGCAAACTTATATTATAAATAAAAAATAGTATATTTTTGCTATTTTATAGAAACTTTTTAAATATTACTAATAATTAGATATTTAAAGGACTTTTTATATTTGTTTGATACTAAAATTGATACTGATTTTGATACTAAAATTGATACTGATTTTGATACTAGATTTGTTATTGATTTTGATATTGTCAAGATTTATAATGTAGTAAAGTGGAGTAATTATGGGAGGACGAAACATTAAATGATTAAAAATATTTAATGTTTTTTTATTGACTTTTAATTATTTTGATGTAGAATAGAAGGCAATTAGTTGAAATTGCTGTGATTATTTACATGACACTGATATAATGTGAGGTGGTAGTTATGGATTTTAATTATTATGTTTTTATTCCAAAACCAAAAAGTTCCGATAGGGACTTGGACACCTCTAAAAACAATTATTTATTTAAAGAAAATAAAAGAGAAGTTGTAGCTTTTATAGACACAATTTCTCTTTTTTAATTATTCAGGAGGTTAGGTGTAAATGGGAAAAATCAAAGATTTAGTAATTGATGTGGATTTAAGCGATGAATTAAATGTTAATGAAACAAAACATAATGTTTTAAACTTGTTTGAAAAGTACAGAAATTATAAATTTATGGAAAATGCAATAATAGCTAGAAGAAGTTCATCACTTAATTTTGATAATCTGGGTATTTATAATAATTCTCCTGGAGATCCAACTGGTAATAAGGTTGAACAATTAAGCAGATACAAAGATTTTACTGATACGGTTGATTCTGTGTATAAAGAGTTTTGCTATCAACTTACTCAAGAAGAAAAAATAATTTATAAAAAAACACTTATTTCTAATCATAAAGATGATGATGTGTTAGAAGAACTGTCTATGACTAATAGAAACACCTATTTTAATTTAAAACAGAAATGTTATATTAAAGTAGCTATGTGGTTTAATCTTGAAGTTTATAAAAATTAATAATTATATATGATCACGATACAGTGGTCTTTTTTTATGGAGGAATAATTATGAAAAACACATTAAGAAGAAGGATTTATATTTATTTACACATGAAGTTTTGTGAACTCACAGGTAAAAAGATGATTAAAGAGTATACTGCAGTTTATAAATATAAAAATAAAATTGGATATTTTATAAATGCAACTGGATTCAATAAAAAGGATTGTATTGAAAAAGTCAGAACAATAGTATTTTATTCTGGCTTTTTTAATGGAATAAAAGATAAAAGGGATATGCAAGTAATTGTGATAGAAAATGAGGTTTAATATGGATTATTTAAAATTTGTTGAAGAATTGTTTAAAAGAGGTGTTATTTCAGAAGAAATATATTTAAAAGCTATGGAAGAAAAGAAGGAGGAAAAAAAATGATTCTATTTATTATATTAAGCACCATATCTCTTTTGTTGTTATTTATATATTCTGCATGTGTAGTTGCTGCTATGTCAGATGATAAAATGGGTATTAGGTAGATGAAACAAAAAGATTATAAAATAAAATATACTCCGTTTGAAAAAACAAAAGATATAGATAAATACTTAACATCTTTATCTTATTTGGTTAAGTTAAATTTTTTATTAGAAAAAAAATTAATAACAAAAAGTGAATATGAAAAAGTCAAGTGTGCGATTGGATTTATCACACCTTTTTAATTTATAGATTTTTCATATATTATTTACTCGAGTGGTATGCTCAGGAAGGATGATTGTATGGCTGAGGTTCAAATCATAAAACCAAGTATTGATGCAAAGCATATAGAAAATGTAACAAAAAGGACAAAAAAGAAAAAAGTATGTGCATATTGTAGAGTAAGTACAGATATGGAAGATCAAAGAACAAGTTATTTATCACAAATTAACCATTATACAGATTACATAAAGAAAAATAAAGATTGGGAATTTGCAGGAATATATGCAGATGATGGAATAACAGGAACTCAAATTAAAAAAAGAGATGAATTTATAAGAATGATTGATGATTGTAAAAGTGGATTAATTGATATTATTATTGCAAAATCTATTTCTAGATTTGCTAGAAACACAGTTGATACTCTTAATACAGTTAGAATGCTACGAAGCTTAGATATAGATGTTTATTTTGAAAAAGAAAATATTCATACATTAACAATGGATAGCGAAATGTTTTTAACATTATATAGTGCATTTGCTCAAGCTGAAAGTGAATCAACATCACAGAATGTAAAAATGGGATATAGAGCAAAAATGAAACGAGGAGAGCCTTGTGGTTCTATTGCTTGTTATGGATTCGATTGGGATAAAAATACTAAGGAATTATCAATTAATGAAAAACAGGCAAAAGTTATCAAGAAAATATTTAATTATTATTTATCTGGTGATGGTTCTACTGTTATAGCAAGAAAATTAACTGAGGAAAGTATTCCAGCACCAGCAGGAGGAAAAATATGGCATCCTGGAGTAATAAAAGATATTCTTAGAAATGTTAAATATGTTGGTGATTTATGTGGGCAGAAGTTTTTTGTAGAAAATCCGATTTCACATAAATTATTAAGAAATAGAGGACAGCAACCAATGTATTATGTATCCAATCATCATGAAGGTATTATAGATAGAGCAACATTTGATAAAGTACAGGATATATACAATTCAAGAAGTAAAACAATTAAAAATGGTAAAGAGTATTGTGAAAAATTTAGTTTAAGATATACTTTTAGCAGTATGATTTATTGCGAAAATTGTGGTAAGACATTTGTTAGGAGATATACAAAATATAAAAATAAAGATGGTGTAGTACATGATCATATATACTGGGCATGTTCTGCAAACCTATCTAATAAAGGTGGAAATTGTGGTAAAGCAGTAACTATTAGGGATGAAGAATTAAAGTCACTGTTTGTTGCATTATTTAATAAGTTTTTAAATCAATCAAGAGATGATGATTTAATAAAGAAAATAAAAGAAGTTATTTCAAAAGATAATAGTGAAGAAAAATTAAAAAATATAAATAAAAAGATAGAAAATGTAAAAGAAAGAATGAGTAAATTAATTGATTTAAATATAAATACAGTATTAGATAATGATGTATTTACAACTAAGAATCAAGAACTGAATAAAGAATTAATGGATTTAGAAAATGAAAGAAGAAATATACTAAATAGTAAAATGTATATTCAAAAAGAAGAAAAGAGGTTGAAAGCAATTGAAAAAGAGTTAAGTAAGTCATCAACAATTTATAGATTTGATGATGAAATATTTAAAAAATTAATTAGTAAGGTTATTATGGGTGATTATGAAGAAGATGGTTCATATAATCCAAATGTAGTTAAATTTGTATTAAATCTTAAAAATATTAGTTCTGAAGG
>CAJOQR010000077.1 GCA_905236965.1 uncultured Acholeplasmatales bacterium
ATGAAAGTAAGACCATCAGTAAAACCAATATGCGATAAATGCAAGGTTATTAAGCGCAAAGGCCGTGTAATGGTTATTTGTGAAAACCCAAAACATAAACAAAGACAAGGATAATATAGGAGGAAGAATATTATGGCACGTATTTCAGGTGTAGATATTCCAAATGAAAAAAGAATAGTTATTTCATTACAATATATTTATGGTATTGGTGAAACAACATCAAAACAAATTTTAAAGGATGCTGGAGTTTCAGAAGACATTCGTACAAAGAATTTAACTGAAGAACAATTAGGTAAAATTCGTTCTGAAGTTGCAAAATATAAAGTAGAAGGTGACCTAAGAAGAGAAACAGCTTTAAACATTAAAAGATTAATGGAAATTGGCTGTTATAGAGGTATCCGTCATAGAAAAGGATTACCAGTTAGAGGTCAAAATACTAGAACAAATTCTCGTACTCGTAAGGGTCCAAGACATACAATAGCAAATAAGAAGAAGTAATAGGAGGAAAAACATATGGCACGTAAAGTTACAAAGCGTCGTGTAAAGAGAAATAGTCCTACTGGTGTAGCTCATATTCACTCTACATACAATAATACAATTGTTACAATAACTGATCCTGATGGAAATGTTATTTCTTGGAGCAGTGCAGGTGCACAAGGCTTTAAGGGTAGTCGTAAGTCAACTCCTTATGCAGCACAAGTTGTTGCTGAAGCAGCTGCAAAGGCTGCTATGGACCAAGGAGTAGCTAAAGTAGAAGTTTGTGTAAAAGGACCTGGTCAAGGACGTGAAGCAGCAATCCGTTCATTAAACGTAGCTGGTCTTGAAATCACAGCAATAACTGATGTAACACCTATTCCACACAATGGTTGTCGTCCACCAAAGCGCCCACGTGGATAATTTTGTAGTTTAAATTTTGTTAAATTTAATTTATAATTAATAAAGATACATACAGGAGGCCCATTATTAATGAAGGAATTAAAATTTGAAAAACCAAAAACTAGTATTGAAGAATTTAAGGGTAATTACGGAAAATTTGTTATTACACCTTTAGAGAGAGGATTCGGAATTACACTAGGAAATGCACTTCGTAGAATTTTATTATCATCTCTACCTGGTGCTGCATTCGTTAATGTTAAGATTGACGGGGCTGAACATGAATTCCAAAATGTTGATGGTGTTGTAGAAGATACTATCACTATGATTTTGAATTTAAAGCGTGTGGTTTTAGCTGTAGATTCAGAAGATCCAAATTATGAAGCTACTGTTGAAATTGATAAAGGCGAAGGCGAAGTTACTGCAGGGGATATTATTGTTAATAGTGATATTAAAGTTATTAATCCTGAGCAACATATCGCTACAGTAGCAGCCGGTGGAAGATTACATATGATTTTAACCGTTAGACGCGGTGTAGGTTATGTAAGTTCTGCTACAAATAAAGAATATGTAAATAGTGTAGGTACAATTGCTATCGACTCTATTTATACTCCAGTAGTAAATGTTGCATTTAATGTTGAAAAAACTCGTGTCGAAAATGTCAATGTGGCATCTTTTGATAAATTAACTATTGAAGTTACAACAAATGGATCAGTTAAACCTGATGAAGCATTAGCTGTAGCATCAAAGATTATGATGGAGCATTTACAAGTTATCGTTGAATTAAGCGAAAAGGCTTCAACATCTGAATATATGATTGAAGCTAAGGTTGTCAACGAAAATACTAAGCTTGAAATGAAGGTTGAAGAATTAGACTTAAGTCAAAGATCTTCTAATTGTTTAAGAAGAGCTGGTATTCAAACAGTTGCTGAATTAGCAAATAAGACTGAAGAAGAATTAATCAAGGTTAAGAATCTTGGTAGAAAGTCTTTAAAGGAAATTAAAGATAAGCTAGAAGACTTAGGTCTTGGCTTCAAGAAAAACTAATCGATAAGGAGACATTGTCATGGCATATAGTAGATTACGCCGTAGTTCTGACCAAAGAAAAGCATTACTTCGTGATTTAGTTACTGATTTAATCTTAAATGGTCAAATTGAAACTACTTTAGCAAAAGCTAAGGAATTAAAAAGAATAGCCGATAAGATGGTAACTTTAGGTAAGAATGATACACTACATTCTCGTCGTCAGGCTGCTTCATTTGTTCGTTTTGAAAAAGATGAAGATGGAAATTATGCTGTTCAAAAATTATTTAGCGAAATTGCCCCTAAATTTGCAAATAGAAATGGTGGCTATACAAGAATTATAAAGACTGGTTATCGTAGAGGCGATGCTGCCCCTATGGCAATCATTTCTTGGGTTGAATAATAAAAAAATGATGTCATTTTAATATGGCATCTTTTTTTATTTTCTTATGAATTTTATAGATTTTATCTATTTTTTTAACTTTTATACACATTTTTAAATTTTGTTGTGGAATTTTTTTTTAAAAAAAATTGTATAATATTTATATACGAAAACATTTTTCATGTGCATAAGTATAAAATTGATACGCAAAGGAGGCCATTTTATGCGTAAGAAAATATTTAAATTTTTATTAGCATTTATGTTATTATTTGGATTTGCATTTAGTTTAGCATCTTGTGGTGGAGATAATAATCCTGTAGATGATGGAAACAATAATGAAAATAACAACAATAATGATAACAATAACAACAATAACAATAATAATGGCAATAATAATGGAAATCAAGGAGGAAATAATAATCAAGAAAATCAACCTAAGATTTTAACTGAACTTCCTGATGGTTATTATGCTGATTTATTAATGCTACCAAATTCTTTTGCAATATCTTTTAAAGATTGTGTAGTAGAAATTGATGATGATAAAAAATTAGAAATAAAGAATGATTCATTTATAAATGTTGCATATATAGATGAAACATTAAAGGCTAATGCTTATTTAAATTTAGCTTATACTGAATTAGAAGGATGTCATTTAGGCAAATTTTATTTATCATTAGACGATGAATTCATTTTAAGAGCTATTACTTCTTTTGATGTTGATTTTGATTCAATTATAGATTTAGAAGAAAATATGCCTTCAGAAATTACTTATTATTCTGATGAATTATATGATGAAAATATTATTTATAAAGAATTTACATTATCAAAAGAAAGCTTGATTAATCAAATTAATTCTTTATTAGAAGAAAACGGAATTGATTTTGATCTTAATGAAATTGATAGCTTAGATGATATTACATCTTTAATAGGTATTTCAGATGATAAAATTGAAGATTTAAAATCTAAAGGTAATGAAATTTTAGATTTTGTAATGGCATTATTATTTGATGTAACATTTGCTGATAATGAAATTACATCTTCATTAAAATTTGATTCTATAAAAATGATCAATTTACTTTTAGAAAATATGACTGTTGAAGATTTAGTAAAATTAATAATTGGCGTAGATACATATGATAAAATAATATCTTTATTAACAAAAACATATTTTGCTATTGATACAAGCGCTATTAGTCCTCTTCCAGATAAAATATATTTTACATATAATTCTGAAACATTAGAATATGAAGAAGTATCTAATTTAACAGAATGGGAAGAAAATACTAGGTATTTTATTGACAATAAGGATTTAGGACAATATAGCTTAAAAGATTTATTTAAAACATCAGAAGATGATGAATCAGGAATAATTACTGTTGATGAATTAAATTCAGCAATTGAAAAAATATTTGATGTAGCTGGTAAGATTCTTCCAATAATTATGGGATTACCTGGTGATGGATTTGATTTTATTTCTGAAATTAATATAACAGAAGAAGATATAATTGATTTAGCATCTTTAATTTTAGGAGTTTTTGGTGGAATAGAAATAGATCAATATTTATTATATAAGCCTGTTACTGGTGTAACAGAATGGGTAAACAGCAATTATTATGATGAAGTATATTTTGAAGTAGAAGGTTTAACTTCATTTGATGATGATGAAATATATTTCATAAAAAATAGTGATGGTAAATATATTTTAGTTGATACTGAAACAACTCCTTTTGATAGTGCTGAAACATATTATGTATTTGATTTAGAAAGTGCTACATCTGTTACAAAAGCACTTAAAGAACCAGAAGCTGGCATAACTTATTATGTTAATGAAGAAGGTTATAGTTATAATGAAGATCCAATTACATTTGTTACATCATGGGATCCTACAAAAACATATTGTACATTAGAATTTGTTCCTCAATTTATTTCAGAATTTGAAGATGGTGTTCAATATTATAAATTCTCTTTTGATTATTTTGATTTTATTTTAGTTGAAGAAGATGAAGAATTTAATGAAGATCAAGTATATTTCATCTTAAATGTTAATATAATTGATACATCAGAAGTTACTGAACCTGATTTAGAAGAAGATTATTTCATTTATGATGAATCAGGTAATCATGAATATATTCTTACTCATTTTGATTTAGATGGAACAGAATATTTTAAATTAAATGATGATGGTTCATATGAAAAGGTTGAAGATGTAACCTTAAGACCAGAAGAGGGTACAGTTTATTACATTGGTTATTATGATTATTTTAAGTTTGTTGCTTATGATGATTTAACTGAATTTGATCCAGATATTGATTATTATGTTGCAATAGATGGTGACGAAGGTAGTATTTTCTATGAGGAAGTAGAAATTTATGAATCATCAATTCCTGATGTTAATAAAACATATTATACTAAAATATCATTAGCTGAATTCTTAAATTTAGATGCAATTAAAGATGTAACTGTTGATGAATTTATTACTATTATATTAAAAACATTAGGTAAAATTGATTTTGATGAAGAATTTAAGATTACTGAATTTGCAGAACCAATAATTGATTTTATGGAAAATTCTAAAATATATGATGTAATAGCTGATTTCATAGATTCAAATGATCCTATTTATGAAGCAAAAATAGATTTAGAATCATTTGATGAGGATGTTGATTATTATATTTATGATGAAGAAGCAGATAGATATGAATACGTTTATGATTCAATTTTTGATGATGAAGAAACATATTATGTTTTAAAACCTAGAACTTCATCTGATGTTTCTAAAATGATTGCTGATTTCATTGATAATTTAGAAGAAAATTTAAAATTTGAAATTGTATCTGATAATGAAGCAAATTTGAAAAAAATAACATTATCATTAAATTTCGAAAAGGTAAAAGGCGAAATTAGTGTAGATTTTACTAAAGCTTATACTGATACATTGAAAAATGAATTAAGCAAATATAAAGCTTACGCATCTATTGATGATGATTCTACTAAATTGTTTGAAGATATATTAAATGATACAATTTTTGATGGTTATAATAACTATGGTCAATCATATTCTATTATTAAAGAAGATGATTCAATAATTGGATTTAAGACAATTAATAATATTGGTGGTGCAACAGTAGAATATATATTTGAAAATCAAACTGATGATGTATCTTCAGAGTGCTATTATTATGCTGATAATTTTATGAAATATTCTGTATACTTAGAAGGTAGTAATGGTTTTTGGGAGCGTTTCTATTTCATATATGATTTAACAAATAAAAAATTTGTTACAGATGATGAGGTAGAATATTATGTATATAATATTGAAACTAAAGAATTTGAATTTATAGATACTGATACTTTACCTTTAAGAGAAGATTTTGAGAATCCATTTATTATAATGACGGTAAGAAAATTATCAAAGATTTATTCTTATCAAATTCAATTTTAATAATAAGAATAGGATATGTGAAAATTCACATATCCTTTTTTTTATATTCTCTTTCGTTATTTTTTAATTCATGTTATAATTGTTTTGGTATTTAAAAATAAAAAAGAGGATTTGGAAGATGAGTTTAAAAGAAAAAGATTTTGAAATTTATGAAGTTGTTCAAAATGAACTAAAACGTCAAAGAGAGCATATTGAATTAATAGCATCTGAAAATTTCGTTTCACGCGAGGTTTTAGAAGCACAAGGCTCTGTTTTAACTAATAAATATGCTGAAGGATATAGTGGTAAAAGATATTACGGCGGTTGTGAAAATGTAGATGTTGTTGAAAATTTAGCTATTGAAAGAGCAAAGAAGCTTTTTGGTGCAGCTTATGTTAATGTTCAACCACATTCTGGTGCATCTGCTAATTTAGCAGCATATAATTCAATTTTAATGCCTGGAGATAAAATTTTAGGTATGTCACTTGATGCTGGTGGACATTTAACTCATGGTTATAGTGTTAATTTTTCAGGAAAAATATATAAAGCTGTTAACTATGGATTAAAAGAAAATGGATATATTGATTATGATAAGGTTGAACAAATTGCATTAGAGGAATTACCTAATGTAATTGTTGCAGGAGCATCAGCATATCCTAGAATTATTGATTTTAAAAGATTTAGAGAAATAGCTGATGAAGTATCTTTAAAAGCTGGTCGTAAATGTTATTTTATGGTTGATATGGCTCATATAGCTGGTTTAGTTGCTGCAGGTGTTCATCCAAATCCAATTAATTATGCTGATATAGTTACAACTACTACACATAAGACTTTAAGAGGTCCAAGAGGTGGTATGATTTTAACTAATGATGAAGCATTAGCTAAAAAGATTAATTCTAGTGTATTCCCTGGATGTCAAGGTGGACCTTTAATGCATGTTATAGCTGCTAAAGCTGTTGCATTTAAAGAAGCTTTACAGCCTGATTTTATAGATTATGCTAATCAAGTTGTTAAAAATTGTAAAGCATTAGCAGATGAATTAATTAAATTAGGATATAAGCTTGTATCTGGTGGTACAGATAATCATTTAATTTTAGTAGATATTTATGGTTCTGTTGGTATTACTGGAAAAAAGGCTGAAAATATTTTACATTCTGTTAATATTACATGTAATAAAAATGCTATTCCTGGTGATACACAAAAGCCAACTGTTACATCTGGTGTAAGATTAGGTACTGCTGCAATAACATCAAGAGGATTTAAAGAAGATGATATGAGAAAAGTAGCTAATTTTATAAATGATGCATTAAGAAATTATGAAAATGAAGATATATTATTAAAAATTAAAAATGATGTTGTTTCTTTAATGGAAAAGCATCCATATTTAGAGGATTAAATAAATAATAAATTCTAATTACACAAAGGGGTGTTATTATGAAGATATTTATTTTATCAAAGGACTTAATATTTGCAAGAAATATTGAAAATGTCCTAGATAAAGCAAGGCATCAGATGGTAAGGCCTACTGTAGAGGCTAATAGTTTGTATTCTTATGTTTCAAATTTTAAACCTGATGTTTGCATTATCCATAAATCATATATTAATGGTAGCTATAATTTATTTGAACAAATAGTTACATCAAATAGATGCTTAGTTATCTATTTTACTTCTATAGTAGAAAGTGGGCCATTTTATAATGTAATGAATAATCCATCATTTTTTATGATGAAAGATGATAATTTTTATGGCATAAATGAAGTAATAGATATAATGATTAAGGATAAATTAATAATTGATTCTCTTCAAAATAATTTAGAATTAATGAAAATTAAAGCTGAAGAGGAAAGATTTGTAAGAAAGGCAAAATTAAAAATTATGAAATCAAAAAATTGTAGTGAAGAAGAAGCTTATAAGGCTATTTTAAAATGTGCTATGGATTTTAGAATTTCAAAGCTTGATGCTGCCAAAAAATTATTAAGAGGGGAAAATTTAAAAAATGATTGCTAAAACAAGGGAAATAGCAAACATACTAAAGCTTACAGTTAGTCTTCCAACTGTTAGGTATGTTGATCCTGATTATGTTTATATAGCAGTAACTAATGCACGTTGTGCATCAGGAGAAATGTTTGTAAAACCAGGAGATCATGTTAAGGTTGGTCAACAAATTGGTCTTAGAAAAGGTCCTTTTTTTGAACAACCAATTCACTCAACTGTTTCGGGTGAAGTTGTAGGAACAGTAAAAAAATTCCACAGAAGTGGTAAATTAACAGAGTTCTTACAGATAAAAAATGATAAATTAGATGAGCTATATGAGGCTTGTGTTGAAAGAACAGAAGAAGAAATAGCTAATTTAACAAAGGAAGATTTTATCAAAATTACAAAAGAAAATAGTCTTGTTGGTCTAGGTGGAAGTTCATTTCCAACTTATATTAAGCTTTCTGGAAATGATCCTATTGATACTATTTGTATTAATGCAGTAGAATGTGAACCATATTTATCTGCAGACCATAGATTAGTTATGGAATTCCCATATAGAATATATAGAGGAATTAAATATGCTATGCAAGCAACAGGCGCTAAGAAAGCTTATATTTGTATAAAGAAAAAATATCAAGATTTATATGATTGTTTAACTGTTGCTAAAACAAGATTTCCAGAATTAAATGTAGAAGTAAAAAGAGTAGGCAATTATTACCCACAAGGCTGGGAAATAGAAGTAATTAAATCTGCTTTAGGCATTCAAGTTCCATCAGGTGTTTTACCTGCTAAGCTTGGTGTTATGGTTTTGAATGTTTCAACAATAGTAGGTTTATATAAAGCTGTAAGATATAATATGCCTGTTGTAAAAAGAAATTTTACTATTACTGGTGATGGAATTAAATATCCTCAAAATTATCGTTTGAGAGTAGGCACATCTTTACAAGAGGTAATCGCAAAATCAGGTGGTTATAAGGATGAAGAACAAAATAAGGTTTTAATTCTTGGTGGACCAATGATGGGTGCTAATTTAGTTAGAGATGATGCTGTAATAACTAAGACATGTACATCTTGTATTATTTTAAATGAAAAGAAATATCAAGAAGAGCCATGTGTTCATTGTGCATCATGTGTATATTCTTGTCCAGCTGGATTACAGCCAGTACAAATAATGCAAGCTGTTAAAAATAATGATAAAGATGCTTTGAAAAATGAACTTAATATTAAATCATGTATTTTATGCGGTATGTGTTCTTATACATGTACATCAAAAATTCATTTAACTGATTATTGTCGTAAGGCAAAGAAAATGGCTATGTAGGGGGTATAAATATGAAGCTTGTTCCACAAAGTGCTCCATACATCCGTAAAAATGTATCAGTTAAACGAATGATGCTTGATGTAATCATTGCTTTGCTACCTGTTAGTATTTTCGCAATGATTGTTAACGGATGGGATGGAATTTATGTATTTTTAATTTCTATTCTAACAATGCTTTTTGTAGAAATTATTGCTCATGGCATTATTAAATGGCCAAAGGGCATGAAAATAAAAGAATTATTTTCTAAAGAAGGATTTATTAAAATAAAATCAACTTATACAATTAATAATATTTTAGCACCATTGATATCTGCATTAATATATGCATTAATAATGCCTGCTGGATGTAGTGGCTATGTTGTATTTTTAGGTGCTTTATTTGGTATATTAATTGGTAAAATGGTATTCGGTGGTTTAGGATCTAATATATTTAATCCTGCCGCTGTAGGAAGAATATTTGTTGGTATTTGTTTTGGAACTTATTTAAATGATGCATATGCAAAAGCTGATGTTTTTGCAGGAGCTACTCCTTTAGGATTTACAAAAACACAAGAAGGATTAGTATTAAATGCAGTTGGTAATTATTCTTTACTTGATTTATTTTTAGGTAATGTTCCAGGCTGTATGGGTGAAGTATCTACTATATGTATATTAATTGGTGCTTGTTATTTATTTATAAGAAAATCTGCTGATATTAGAGCTACCTTAAGCTATTTATTAAGCTTTGGTGTAGTAATGATGGCAGCATCTATTACTGAATCAATTGTTGCAAGTGGAAATATTATGCATATGTGGACTTATCAAATGCTTTCTGGTGGTTTATTATTTGGTGCAGTATTTATGGTTACTGATCCTGTAACAAGTGGTACAACTAAATTTTCTAGAATTGCATTTGGTATAACTGCTGGTTTAATTACAGCTTTAATTAGAATTTTAGGTGCATATCCTGAAGGTGTTGCATTCTCAATTTTAATTGCTAATATGCTTGCGCCATGCTATGATTATTTAAATCGTGGTAAGCCAAATAAAATCACTTGGAAACAAATGATTTTCTTAGGATCTATGATATTAGTAATCGGATTAATAATTGTAATTAATGTTATGTATATAGGAGGTGTTTTTAATGCTTAAGAATTTAAAAATTGCCTCAATTTTAGCAGGAATTGCATTAATATGCTCATTATTAATTGCATTAATTAATATGTTAACTTATGATACAATTAAAAATAATAATTTAGAAAAAGAGCTTAATACAATTCAAACTATTTTTTCAGATTATGATTCATCAAAATCAATAGAATATGAATCAGATAATCAATATATTGAAAAGAAAATAAAAGCAGTTGATTCAAATGACAATACTTTAGGCTATTTATATACTGTTTCAGGTAAAAATGCTTATGGTAATATTAGCTTAATGGTTGCTGTAGTTGATGAAATGCTATATCAAGTTGAATTTTTAGAAAATAATCAATCATTTTCATCAACTGTATATGATTATTTAAAAACATCATATCCTTCAAGTACAGATACTGCTGTTCATATTGGTGCTTATAATTCTAATGATTTTTTAATTGATTCTTTATCTTTATCTGATGTAGAGCAAATTGATGTTTCTTGTGGTGCTACATATGGTGCTACATTAATTAAAAATTTAATTTTAGCTGCATTAGAAGATGGAAGGGAGGCATAATTATGGAAAAAAATAAAGCATCCCTTAAGAAAACATTTTTAGCAGGGTTAATAACTGAAAATCCAGTTTTTGTATCACTTTTAGGAATGTGTCCTACACTTGCTACAACTAAATCACTAGAATCAGCAATTGGTATGGGACTTTTAGTTATTTTAACTTTAATGGGATCTAATGTATTAATTTCTTTATTAAGAAAATTAATACCAGGTGAAGTTAAGATTCCATGCTATATTATAATAATTGCTACATTTGTAACAATTATAAAAATGGCAACTGAGGCTTTCTTACCTGAATTATATTCAAGCTTAGGTGTATTTATATCCTTAATTGTTGTAAATTGTATAATTTTAGGTAGAGCTGAAGCATTTGCTTCTAAAAATGGTCCTTTAGCATCATTTATTGACGCATTAGGCTCAGGATTAGGCTTTACAATGGCAATTTCAATTATTGCTTTAATTAGAGAAATATTAGGAACAGGTGCATTATCAATTGGTGTTTATTTCCCACTTAAAAATGCTTATTATTTACATATATTCCCTAGCAAATACGCAATTTCTCTTTTTGTTCAATCAGCAGGTGGTTTCTTAACATTAGGTATAGTTTTAGCCTTTTTAGCTTGGAGAAGATCTAAAAAAGAAGAAGCTAAAGCTTTAGCAGAAAAAGAGCGTCTAGAGGCTTTAAAAGCACAAAAAAAGGCTCAAATGGAAGCTATTAAAGCTGAAAATACTAATTCACAAGTAAAGGAGGCTATATAATATGCAATATATTATTTCTTTTTTGCTTGCTATTGTTAATGCAATGCTAATTAATAATGTAACATTATCAAGATTTTATGGTATTTGTCCTTTCTTAGGAGTTTCAAAAAAATCTTCAAGCGCACTAGGAATGGGTGTTGCTGTTACATTAGTTATTATTATAGCATCTGCAATATGTTGGCCAATTTATCGTTTACTTGAACTTGCTAATATTACATTTATGGATACAATTACATACATATTAGTAATTGCATCATTAGTTCAATTGATTGAAATGATTATTAAAAAATATTCACCTTCTTTATATAAAGCATTAGGTGTTTATTTACCTTTAATAACTACTAATTGTGCTGTACTTGGTGTTGCACAAGGCAATACAGATCAAGCATTAAGCTTTGGTGCTTCTATGGCTAATGCTATAGGTACAGGCTTAGGCTTTGCTTTAGTTATATTTATATTTTCAACAATTAGATATCGTCTAGATGCATCTGATACTCCTAAAGCATTTAAAGGTATTCCAGTTGCATTAATAACTGCTGCTTTAATGGCAATGGCCTTTTTAGGCTTAAGTGGAATGATTAAATAATGCAAATTACATATTTAATTATTTCAATTATCTTAATAATAGTTTTAGCATTAATCTTTATAATAAGCTTTGTTATTAATAAAAAAACTCCTCTTCCAGAAGGCTGTGAGGATTTAAAAATAACAGAAGAGGGTTGTGCTAATTGTCAAATTGAGGAATGTCCAGTTAAAGTAAAATTAGATATCAAAAAACTTGAAGATGATTTAAAGGAGGATAAATAAAATGCAAATTTTATGGTCTGTATTAATATTAACAATTTTAGGATTAATATTTGGCTTTGGTCTTGCTATTGCATCTAAGGTATTTCATGTTGAGGTTGATACAAGAATAGAAGATATACAAGCTATATTACCTAATGCAAATTGTGGTGCATGTGGTTTTCCAGGATGTGCTGGTTTTGCAGAGGCAATAGTTGAAGGAAAGGCTGAAAATTTAAGTCAATGTAAGCCTGGAGCTAAATCTGGTAAACCAGAAGCAATTAGAAAATATTTAGATGAGCATCCAAATCCAGATGGTTCAATTAATCCAATCAAAATATAAATAACATAAAGGAATAGGTATATAATTTAAATTTAACCTATTCCTTTTTATATATATAATTTAATAATTGAACTATATTGCTTTAAATATTGATGTATTTTTGTTAAAATTGATGTGAAGAATAATTAAATTTTTAAATATTAAATATTTAGTTTTTAAGGATGGCAAAAAAATGTATATAATTAAACAAAATAAAAATAGAAACTGGATATTAATAAAAAAAGGTGCTAAAAAAGCTACTAAAACTTTTTCATCTAAATCAGAAGCTATATTTTATGCTGATGAAAAAAATTATGATTATGATGTTGAAAGAACTATTACTGATAATGTATCTAAGGCTATAAAGAAAAAACCTAAAATATTTATTCCTATTATTTTTTGTACATTAATTATTATTATAGGTATTTTTGCTCTTTTATATTTTACTGGTAATTTAGATTCTATTATTTCAAAACAAACATCTGAAATAGAAGATAATAATTCTAATTCAAATGGAAAAGATA
>CAJOQR010000078.1 GCA_905236965.1 uncultured Acholeplasmatales bacterium
CCTTTTTATATATTATATTCAATTTTTGTTCTATCATATTTTTTAATAATACGATTATGCTTTTTCTTTTCTAAATTTAAATTTTTTTCATATATTGCTTTTTCAAGCTCAAGTTCTTGATTGCCAGTTAATTCTATATTTGAAATTGCTTTTTCAATAGCTTTTTTATTTTGAGAAGCTTCAATTTTTGCATTTTTTATTTCTATATCTATTTCTTGATTACTAATATCTTTTTCTTTAGAAATATTATCTACAAAAAATTTTGTTGCGACTGGCAAATGATTTATTAATGATTCTTTTGATTCAATAAATTGGTCTAATTTATTAGATACATCCTTTTTATCAAAAACTGCTTTATTGTTTAATTTAAATTTTTCTGAATTATAATTATTATTTAAATCCTTTAACATATTTGTATGAATATTATTAAGCTCATCTTGATTTCTTACCATAGAATAAAATTCATCATAAAAACGATTTAAACTTATTTGTTTATTTAGATTAATCTCATCAATTTCATGTAAATGTGAATTATTTCTTGCAAGGAATTTTTGATCATAATTTTTAATTGTATTTTTCTTTTTATTTTCAAGATTATTAATTTTATTTTTTATTGTATTATTTTTATCATCCATTTCAGATTCTAAATCTTGTAAAATATTATTAGTTCTTAAAGAAATATGATATATATCATTTTGGAATTTAGAAAATAATAATTCCTTTTCTTTTTGCATTGATTTATTCATTGTTAATCTAAAATTATTTATATTTTCATATATATGATTAAAAATAATATTATTATCATTTTCAATTAAATTAGCTCTTTTAATAATTTCTTTATTGATATGATTATCTGTCAAAATACTAAAATCAAATTTATAAATATTTTTAAAAGACATCTCTTGAGAAATGATATTTTGAATATATTTTTTTATTGAATTATTTAAATATATAAAAGCAGAAGAGGAATTTGCTTGCATTGATTTTATTTCATCAACTCTAGCATCATAATCAAGATTTGTTTTATTTATTCTTTCATTAATGGCTTTTAATTCTAAATTTGCATCCTCTCTTAATTTTGATACTTCATTAAATCTTTTATTAAATTCATTAATTTTTGTTGTATAATTTTTGAAATCATTTTTTAAAGAATCTTTATTTTTTACATCCTTTGATTCAATTTTTTGTCTTATTAATTCCCTTTGATTTCTTAAATTAAAAACTCTATTTGAATAATTTGCTAAAGATTCATTATATGTTTTAATTGTATCTTCAATTGCAGCTTTTTTATTATTTAAAATCTTTAAATCTTCATTTTTTTGTTTATCTAAATCATTATAATAATGTTTAAATTTATTTAATTCATTGAAACTTAATCTATTTTCAACAATTAAATTTATGTAATTAGAAAAATCATTTAAAATATTTTCATAATATGAAGAAATTGATACTTCAAAATTTTTAATAAAATTAGAAATCATTTTTTCATATTCGGGTCTTACTAAAACATTGTTAAAAAATTCTATAAAGAAAGAATTTGAAAATAATTCAAGTTCTTTAACTAAATTAATGAAAATAGAATATGTTTGATTTATTAATTTAATTTCATTTTTATAAACTGTTTGGCTAAAGCTATTTTTTAATACATCAATTTCATATCTTGTGTTTCTTTTTTGAATGTTTTCATCTTCAAGTTGATATTGCTGATTAAATTTCATTTTATAATTTAATGTGCTAATTAAATAATTAAGATTTTCTTTTTCAATATCAATTGTTATATCATGAATATCAACACATTTATTGTTTTCAATTTCTAATGTTTCTTTTCCATGATTTAAAACTGATTTAGAAATTAATATATTATCAGCAAATTGTCTTTTATTATAATTATATAAAATTTTGCATTTTTCTATTTCTAAAGTATTTGAAACATTTAAATTTTTTTTATGATTGTTAAACATTAAAGTTTCATATTGAAATGATGAATTTTTTAAATCTGTATGAAGCTTTATTTCGGTTTCTAATTTAGCTATTTCAGCATTTAATCCTTCAATTTTCTTTTGAAGATTAGCCTCAGCTACATCTGATTCCTTTTCAATGCTTTTAAGTCTTATTCTACTAGCACATTTAGCAGTATTGGCTCTTTTATTATATTTTAAATTAGCAATTTTTATTGACAAATTCATATCATTTTCATAAATACTATCAAGCTGCTGATAATATTTATTATATGTTTGTTCTTTATTATTTATTACTTTTATATTATGATTTTTTTCTAATTCTAATAAGCTTTTATTGAATCTAATTTCTTCTGATTGAATTTGATAATTATGCTCTAAATAATTTAATTTCTTTTCAGTTTCATTTTTATATTCTAAATATTTTAAATAATAATATTTATTTTTCATTTTTAATCTTTTTTTGAAAGATTTTTCATCTTGAAATTCATTATTTAGATTTGTTATTGCTTCATTTTGTTTTAAGGTTTCATTTAATTTATTATAATAATAATTCTTTTTTTCTTCATTTATAGAATATTCATATTCTTTTTTATAATTATTAGAATATTCATCTTGCTTTGAAATTGAAATAACGAAATCCTTTTGAATTTTTTGTCCTTCAGATTGATATTGCTGGTGTTTTTCTTCTTTAGCAGAGCTTGAATCATTTAAAGAAGAAGTATAAGAATCTCTTGCTTTAACAATTTCAAAATTTCTTTCATCTATTAAATCTTTTATTTCTTTATTTAATGTAACAGATTCAAGTCTGTTTTTTTCTTTTATTTCAAAATTAACAGAAGATAAATTTTTTAAATATCTTTTTAATAAATTTTTATATTCACTTATTCTTGAATTTAGGTCATCATTAATTTTATTTGTTTCTAAATCAATTTTTTTAATAGTTTCTTCATATTCCTTTTCAATGATTTCTAATTTTTCTAAATAATCATCATTAAAAATTTTAATATTAGAATTATATGTATCTTGGGCAGTTTCTATTTGATAATTATATTTTTTTATATTTTGTTCATATTCATCATCATATATAGCTGATTTTTGATTTGAAGATGAAATAAAAAAATTAACATCTAAATCAAGCTCATTAATTTTATTTTTTAAATCTATTTTTGCTTCTTTAATATTATTTTTTAATTCACTATTTTTAGATTCATATTTTGATTTTATTATTTCTAATGCAACATTAAGCTTTTCATTTTTTTCATTTATTTCTTTTTTATTTATTTCTTCATTTATTTTATTTAATTTATCGAAAGATAATTTATATTTTTTTAAAAGAACAATATATTCAGATGAGGCATTATTAAAGTGCTGAATTTTCTTTTTAAAAGATTTTAATAAATTCATATTTAAAGGATCTTTATCTTCAATGACTTCATATTCTTTTATAAATTTATTAAGCTTTTCTGTTAATAATTTTAAAGAAGAAGAAAAATCACTCATATTAATACCTCCCTTGCTTCAAATATAATTATATTATATAATTATTTCAAATATTAGTAAAGTTTAAGAGAGGTTAATAAATGAAATTTATAAGCTGGAATGTTAATGGATTAAGAGCTTGTATGAATAAAGGTTTTTTAGATTTTTTTAAAGAAACTGATGCAGATTTTTTTTCTATTCAAGAAACAAAAATGCAAGAAGGGCAAGCAGATTTAAAAATAGATGGATATGATTATTATATGAATAGTGCTATAAAAAAAGGCTATAGTGGAACTTTGATTTATACTAAGCATAAGCCAATAAATGTTTTTTATGGGATTGATGGAAAATTATATAATGATGAAGGAAGAATTATAACTTTAGAATATGATAATTTTTATTTAGTTAATGTATATGTTCCTAATTCTCAAGAAGAATTGAAAAGATTAGATTATAGAATGGAATTTGAAGATAATTTTAGAAAATATTTAAATGATTTAAAGAATAAAAAAAGTGTAATTTTATGTGGGGATTTAAATGTTGCACACGAAAGAATAGATATTAAAAATCCTGATTCAAATGTTAGAAATTCAGGATTTACAATAGAAGAAAGAAATAAATTTAGTGAATTATTAAGTACTGGTTTTATAGATTCTTTTAGGTTTTTATATCCAAATGAAATAAAATATTCATGGTGGAGCTATAGATTTAATGCTAGAGCTAATAATGCAGGTTGGAGAATTGATTATTTTGTTTTATCAGAGGATTTAAAAATAAAAGAATTTGATTCTAAAATATTAAATAATATATATGGGTCTGATCATTGTCCTGTTGAGCTTGATATAAATTTATAATTGTGATTTATAAAAAATAGTGTTAAAATAATATTAGTAAATGTTATCGATTGAAAGGGATGAATATAGTTATGAAGTTGGTGTATGCAAGTTCAGGAGAAAGTATTGAAAGGCTTGTTAAAAATTTAAAATTAAATGATGTTTTAAAACTATCTAGTGGGAATGAGGAAGTTGATGATGAATTCATCTTATTAACTTACAATGAAGATGAAGGTGAAATTCCTACTATTGTAAAGAATTTTTTAGACAATAATGCTTTTTTATGTAGTGGTGTTTATACAGTTGATAATATTTTAGAGCATCCTTATACATTTAATTCAGCATCTTCAAAAATCGAAGAGGAATATGATTTAGAGATTTTAGGAAAATTTGATGATGATGGTGATGATGAGGATACAATTGAAGCTATTTTAAAATCATTTTAATTTATTATAACGGTTCTTTGGGACCGTTATATTTTTGTTTAAAAAAGCATTCTATTGTGATACAATAGAAATGGTGATTTTTATGTATGGATATATAAAAGGAATTATAA
Organism: uncultured Acholeplasmatales bacterium; assembly: GCA_905236965.1. GTDB lineage: Bacteria > Bacillota_I > Bacilli_A > Acholeplasmatales > Anaeroplasmataceae > Anaeroplasma. The sequence continues at coordinate 4,830 of CAJOQR010000078.1, forward strand.
CTAAAATTACTCCAAAGCATATAATAATTGAAAATAATGGTATTGGATATTTATTAATTGTTAGTAATCCTTATAATTTTAAATTAAATGAAGAATATAAAATCTATACTCATCAATATGTAAGAGAAGATTTAATTGATTTATATGGTTTTTCATCTGAAGAGGAAAAAGATTTATTTTTAAAATTAATATCTGTATCTGGAATAGGTCCTAAAACTGCTTTATCTATTTTAGCATCTTCTAGTGTTAATAATGTTATAAAAGCAATTGAGGATAGGAATGCTCGGTATTTAAAAAAATTTCCAGGAATTGGTGCTAAAGCAAGTCAGCAAATAATATTAGATTTACAAGGTAAATTATCATTTGATGATGCATTAAATAATGTTCCATCATCAAAGCTTCAAGATGTTGAGGATGCTTTAGTTGCATTAGGTTATAATAAAAAAGATTTACAAAAGATTTTATCTAAACTTGATTCTTCTAAAGAAGAAGGAGAACTTGTTAAGGATGCTTTAAAATTATTAGTTAAGTAGGTGAATGTTTTGGAAGATAGAATTGTTAATCCAAACGAAATAAATTCTGATGAAGATAATTTATCTTTAAGACCTTCAAGTTTGACTGAATATGTTGGTCAAAAAGAAGCAAAAGAAATGCTTGATATATATATTAAGGCTGCGTTAAAAAGAAATGAAGCATTAGATCATGTTTTATTATATGGTCCTCCAGGATTAGGTAAAACTACTTTAGCAAATATTATTGCTAATGAATTGGGTGTAAATATTAAAATAATTTCAGGACCTTCAATTGAAAAAAGTGGTGATTTAGCTGCTGTGCTTTCAACTTTAAATGAAGGCGATGTTTTGTTTATTGATGAAATACATAGACTTCCTCGCTATGTAGAAGAGGTTTTATATAGTGCAATGGAAGATTATGTTATTGATATAGTTGTTGGAAAGGATTCACAAACAAGGAGTATAAGAATTGATCTTCCACCTTTTACATTAGTTGGGGCAACTACTCGCTTTGGTGATTTATCAGCTCCTTTAAGAGATCGTTTTGGTGTTGTTTTAAGGCTTGATTATTATAAGGTTGATGAATTGAAATTTATAATTGAAAGAACATCAAAGGTATATGAGACAAAAATAGATGAAGAAGCAGCATTAAATTTAGCAATTAGATCAAGAGGGACTCCAAGAATTGCGAATAGATTATTTAGAAGAGTTAGAGATTTTGCTGATATAAAAAATGATGGTGTTATTTCTTTAGATATATGTAATATTGCATTAAAGAAATTAGGAATAGATGATGATGGCTTAGATTATACTGATTATAGATATTTAAAAGCAATCGTTGAAACCTTTAAAGGTGGACCTGTAGGTGTTGAAAGCTTATCTGCAACTATATCAGAAGAAGTATCAACAATAGAAGATGTATATGAGCCTTATTTATTGCAAGAAGGATATATTAAAAGAAGCTCAAGAGGAAGAATTGCAACTGAAAAAGCTTATGATAAATTAGGGATAAAATATTATAAGGGGATATTTGAATAATGATTTTAACAAGTGATTATGATTATTATTTACCAGAAGAATTAATAGCACAAACACCTTTAAAAAATAGATCTGAATCAAGATTAATGGTTTTAAATAGAAAAAATTTAACAATCGAGCATAAGCATTTTGCTGATATAATAGATTCTTTATCTAATAATGATGTATTAGTTTTAAATGATACTAAGGTTATACCAGCAAGATTAATAGGTAATAAAGTTGATACTAATGCCGTAATTGAAATATTATTATTAAAGGATTTAGGGGATAATGTTTGGGAAACACTAGCAAGACCTCAAAAAAGAGTAAAGATAGGCTCTATTATTTCTTTTGGAGATGGTATTTTAAAGGCAGAATGTATTGAAAAAGAAGATATGGGAATATGTAAATTTAAATTAATTTATGAAGGCATTTTAGTTGAAATATTAGATAAATTAGGAGAAATGCCACTTCCACCTTATATTCATGAAAAGCTTGCTGATAAGGATAGATATCAAACTGTATATGCTAAAAATCCAGGTAGTGCAGCTGCACCTACTGCTGGATTACATTTCACACCAGAATTATTAAAAAAGATAGAAGAAAAAGGTGTTGAAATAATATATATTACACTTCATGTTGGATTAGGAACCTTTAGACCAGTTGAGGAAGAAGATTTAACAAATCATGTTATGCATGAAGAATATTATGAAATTAAAGAATATGCTGCTAAAAGATTAAATGAAGCAAAAAGAAATGGTAAAAGGATTGTTGCGGTAGGAACAACTACAACAAGGACTTTAGAATCTGCATATGATAATGGGTTTAAAAAAACTTGTGCAAATACAAATATTTTTATATATCCAGGTTATAAATTTAAAGCAATTGATGCTTTAATTACTAATTTTCATTTGCCAAAATCAACACTTATTATGCTAGTATCAGCCTTTGCTAATAAAGATTTTATTTTAAAAGCATATGAAGAGGCTGTTAATAATAAATATAGATTTTTTTCTTTTGGCGATGCAATGTTTATAGAATAGAAGGAGAATAAAATGAATTTTTTAAATTATAATGAATTTTTAAATGATAAAAACCCTAAAATATTAATTGATATTAAAAATTTAGGTGAAATTGAATTAGAATTATTTCCTGATTTAGCACCTATTACAGTAAATAATTTTTTAAATTTAGTTGATAATAAATTTTATGATGGAATTATTTTTCATAGAGTTATAAAGGGCTTTATGATTCAAGGTGGAGATCCTTTAGGAACAGGTGTTGGAGGATCAAAGGATAAAATTAAAGGTGAATTTTTATCAAATGGATTTAATAATAATTTAGCTCATAAAAAAGGCGTTATATCAATGGCAAGAACAATGGATCCAAATTCAGCATCAAGTCAATTTTTTATTATGCATGAGGATGCACCTCATCTAGATGGAAATTATGCAGCATTTGGCGTAGTTATAAAAGGAATTGAGGTTGTTGATAAAATTGCTTCAGTTAAAACAGATTTTCGTGATAAGCCTTTAGAAGATGTTGTAATTAAATCTATTAAGAGGATTTAATTATGGAAGCTGTTTGGTACGAATTAAAGCATATTTGTAAGCAAAGTGGAGCAAGATATGGTATTTTACATACTCCACATGGTGATTTTGAAACACCAATTTTTATGCCTGTTGGAACAAAGGCAAATGTAAAAACATTAATTCCTGAAGAAATAGAAGAAGTATCAGATGGATTGATTTTAGGAAATACATATCATTTATGGTTACAGCCAGGAGATGATGTTATAAAAGAATTTGGTGGATTAAGAGGATTTATGAAATGGGACCATGCTTTATTAACAGATAGTGGTGGATTCCAAGTATTTTCTTTATCAAAAATAAGAAAAATAACAGAAGAAGGCGTTGAATTCCGTCATCATAAATCTGGTGAAAAATTATTTTTATCACCAGAAAAATCAATTTCAATTCAAAATAATTTAGGAGCTGATATCATAATGAGCTTTGATGAATGTCCTCCTTTTGATTCTGATAAAGAATATATGAAAGCATCTGTTGATAGAACAATTAGATGGGCAAAAAGAGGTAAAGAGGCTCATAAAAATAAAGATACGCAAGCTTTATTTGGTATTGTTCAAGGTGGCGGAGATAAAGAAATTAGAAAATATTGCTTAGAAGAGCTTGAAAAAATAGGATTTCCTGGTTATTCAATAGGTGGTTTATCTGTAGGTGAAGAAAAGCATGAAATGTATGAAATGCTAGAATATTTAAATACAATTATGCCAAAGGATAAGCCAAGATATTTAATGGGTGTTGGTTCTCCTGATGATTTAATAATTGGTTCTATAAATGGTATTGATATGTTTGATTGTGTTTTACCTACTAGAAATGCACGTCATGGTACAGCTTTTACATCAATTGGAAAAATACAGGTTAAAAATCAAAATTTAAAATTAGACCATGGTCCATTAGATCCAAATTGTAATTGTTTTGTATGTAAAAAATATGAAAGAGGATATTTAAATCATTTAGTTAAATCAGATGAAATATTAGCTATGAGACTTTTATCTTATCATAATTTATATTTTTTAAAAAATTTAATGCATGAAATAAGAAATGCAATTAAAGAAGATAGATTATTAGATTTTAAAAATGAATTTTTTAAAAAATATGGTTATACTAAATAATTAAAATTATTTATTTTGTTGTAAAATTTCAAAAAAAAATTTATAATTTATATAGGTGGTACTTATGCTTAATATAATTTTAATGGATGAAACACATATCATTGCTATGTGTTTAGGTGTTTTAGTAATATTTTTATTAATATTATCTTTATTATTAATAAAGAAAAAAAGAAAAACTAAAACATTAAAAATCGATGATGAATTTATTGATTTATTAATTAAAAATTATGGTGGAATTAATAATATTAAAAATGTAGAAGTAGAAAATTCTAGATTAAAAATAACAATTGCTGATTTAGATTTAGTTGATTTAGAAGAATTGAAAAATCAAGCTGAATCAGGTGTATTTATAACAGGAGATATTATTAAAACATTATTTAAGCTAAGTTCTGATGAAATAAAAAAATCTTTGGATGAAAAGCTAAAGGAGAGCTAATATGGTAAAAAAACTTTTTAAAATAACAAATGAATCTGGCCTACATGCTAGGCCTGCAACGATTTTAGTTAATGTTGCTGTAAATTATAAATCTGAAATAATGTTAAATGCACTTAAAAAGACAATTGATTTCAAATCTATTATGGGAGTTATGTCACTTGGAGTATACAGTGGTACTACAATTGAAATAATTGCAAATGGTGAAGATGAAGCTGATGCCATTAATGCTATAAAGGATAAAATATTAGAATTAAAATTAGGTAAAGAAATATAATTTTAAAAAAAGATAAATTGCACTGATGTAATTTATCTTTTTAATTAAAAAAGGTAATGATAAATATGGAATTGAATTTAGATAAAATTGCACTAGAATATAAAGATGAAGCGTTTGATTTATTAAAAAAATTAATAAAATGTGAAAGTGTTTTAAAAGAATATAACCCAAAATCTGATATGCCTTTTGGTAAAGGCGCAAAGGATGCTTTAGAAATTTTATTAAAAAAGGCAAAAGAAGATGGGTTTAAAATAAAAAATATAGATAATTATGCAGGTCATATTTCTTTTGGTGATGGAGAAGAAACATTAGGAATTTTAGCCCATTTAGATGTTGTTCCTGTTAAATTAGAAGAATGGAATACATATCCTTTTGAACTAGTTTTTAAGGATGATAAAATGTATGGAAGAGGTACATTAGATGATAAAGGGCCTTTAGTTTCTGCATACATTGCAATGAAAGCTTTAAAAGATTTAGGCTTTAAGCCAAAAAAAGAAATAAGATTAATTGCTGGATGTGATGAAGAATCAGGCTCTAGATGCTTAAAGCATTATTATGAATATGAAAAAAAACCAGAATTAGCTTTTTCTCCTGATGCGGGGTTCCCATTAATTTATGGAGAAAAAGGTATGATGAGTTATGATATTATAGGAAAATTAAAAGATGATGTAATCGTTGAATTTATTTGTGGTGATAGATATAATATAGTTCCATCTAAAGCAATGATGAAAATAAATTTAGATTTAAAAAATGAATTCAATTTATTTTTAAAAGAAAATAATTATAATGGAGAAATAAAAGATGATTATTATATAGCATATGGTATAGCAAGCCATGCTGCAGTACCAGAAAAGGGTTTAAATGCTGCATATATTTTATTTTCTTTTTTAAAAAAATATACAAATTCAACATTATCAAAATTTATAGATGAATATTTTCTTTTTGATGTATATGGAGAAAAAATTGGATATAAAATGTATGATGAAGAAATGAAAGATTTAACATCTAATTTAGCTATAGTAAATATTAAAGACAATGAATTTAAAATTGGAATTAATTGTAGATTGCCTTTAGATGATGGTTTTTCATTAATTAAAGCTTCTTTAGATAAAGCATGTAAAAAATATGGATATAATTATAATGTTTTATTTGAAAGTCCACGCCATTATGTTTCTAAGGATTCATTTTTAGTTAAAACATTAATGAATGCTTATAAAGAAGTTACTTTAGATATAACTGATGCTATAACAATTGGTGGAGGAACATATGCTAGAGAATTAGAAAATGCTGTTGCATTTGGACCTTTAAAGCCTAATAGAGAGGATGTATGTCATATTGCTAATGAATATATGTATATTGATGATTTTATTGATGCAATAAAAATATATACAAAAGCAATTTATGATTTAACAAAATAATGAGATTAAGAAAAGTAAAAGATGCAGATTTAAAATTAAAAGAAAATAAAAAATATTTTATTGAAAATCCAGCAGATTATAAAGGTAAATGGAAAAATATTTTTAATAATGATAATCCAATTCATATTGAAATTGGTTGTGGTAAGGGTAAATTTATATTAGAATTAGCAAAAGAAAATCCTAATATAAATTATATAGCAATAGAAAAATATGATTCAGTTTTATTAAGGGTATCTGAAAAATTAAATGATTTAGAATATGATAATTTAAAAATAACTATTTTAGATGCTAGCTTAATTAAAAATTATTTTGGTGAAAAAGAAATAGAAAGAATTTATTTAAATTTTTCAGATCCATGGCCAAAATCACATCATGCTAAAAGAAGATTAACTTCTAAATTATTTTTAGCGCAATATAAATATATTTTAAAAGATAATGGTGAAATACATCAAAAAACTGATAATAGAGGATTGTTTGAATATTCTATAGAATCATTTAGTGAGGCTGGTTTTAAATTATCAAATGTAAGTCTAAATTTACATAAAGATTTAGAAAAATATCCATTTAATATAACAACTGAATTTGAAGAAAAATGGAAAGAAAAAGGTCCAATCTATCGCTTAGAGGCTAGGAAGTGAATAAATTATGTTTGCCCTTATTGGTGGTCATACTTATAAAGATAAGATTAATAATAAAATAGAAAAAGAATTAGTAAGATTAACCAAAAAGGATAAGCCTATAATTTTATTTTGTCCTTTTGCATCTTTAGATATAGAAAAAACTAATTTAAAATTTAAATCATTGATTGATGACATTAATGCTGATATAATTTATTTAAATTTTGAAAATGTTTTTAAATTTGAAGAATTATTAATTAAATCAGATATATTTTATATAGCTGGTGGTATATCAGATGATTTAATTAATATTTTTAAAAAATATGGTCTTGATAAAATATTATTAAAGCATATTTTTGATGATAAAATATTTGCAGGAATTTCTGCAGGAGCAATGCTATATACATATCGGGCATTAGGTGATAAATATATGTTTATAGATAATTTTCATAATTATAATTATAAAATGGTTAATTGCTTAAATTATTTAAATATAACTATTTGTCCTCATTATCAAAATGAAGATTTAATAATATTTAATGATATTTTAAAAGAATATAATAAGGATGCTTTTGGAATAGAAGATGAAACTTGTATTATAATAGATGAAAATAAATTTTTTGTTATAAAAGGGGAAGGTAAGGCGAGCATTTATTATTTTTCAAAGGATAATGATTATAAAATGGTTCCCTTATATGAAGGTATAATTTATGAAAAAAATAGTAGCTTTAGGTCCTGAAGGCACATATTGTGATGTTGCTTTAAAAAAATATTTAAAACAAATTAATAAAACATATGAAATAGATTATTATCCTAGTATTTTTAGAATATCAGATTATATAGATTCTAATACCTTAGCTATTGTTCCTTTTGAAAATACCTTAGATGGATTTGTAGTAGAGGCAATGGATCAAATTATAATGAATAATTATAATATTATTTCCCAAATTAAGCTTGATATTGATTTTGCATTTGTATCTAATGCTAAAAATTTAGAAGATGTAAAAAAAATATATGTTTCATTTAAAGCATTAGGACAATGCTCTAAATTTATTTCTGAAAATAATTTTCAAACAATAAAATGTGATTCTAATATTGAAGCATTAAATAATTTAAATAGATGGGATAATTCATATGGTGCAATAGTTCCTATGCATTCTTTAGAAAATGTTAATTTTAATTTAATTATTCCTCATATTGCTGATAGCAAATCTAATGAAACAAGATTTTTTATTATATCAAATGAAAAAATTAAAGAAGAATTAACTGATGAAGTTGAAGCATCATTAGTAATAACAGCAAAGCATGATAGACCAGGGTTATTATTTGATATATTAAAATGCTTTGATGATTTAAATATTAATTTAAAAAGTATTATGTCAAGACCAATGAAAACAGAAATGGGTCAATATAGATTTTATTTTGAATGTAGTCTTTATAAAGATGATATAGAAATTTTAGAAATGTTAAAAAATATGTTTAAAACAAACCAAGATTTTATACTGCAAATTTTGGGTGTTTATAATAAATTGTAGTAGGTGATTTAATTTGAGAGCAGTAGATATTATTATAAAAAAAAGAAATGGTGAAGTATTAACAAAAGAAGAAATTTCATTTATGATAAATGGTTATACAAAAGGTGACATAGAAGAATATCAAATGTCTGCCTTTGCGATGGCAATTTATTTTAAAGGAATGACTGATTTAGAAACAACTTATTTAACAGAAGCAATGCTTAAAACAGGAGATGAGCTTGATTTATCTGCTATAGAAGGTATTAAAGTTGATAAGCATTCAACAGGAGGAGTTGGTGATAAAACATCTCTTGTTGTAGGACCAATTGTTGCATCTTTAGGTGTTAAATTTGCTAAAATGAGTGGAAGAGGCTTAGGCCATACAGGAGGAACATTAGATAAATTAGAATCAATTCCAGGCTTTAATATTCAAATTTCAAATGAAGAATTTATAAAGCAGGTTAATGAAATTGGTATTGCTATAGTAGGGCAAAGTGCTAATCTAGCATTAGCTGATAAAAAATTATATTCATTAAGAGATGTAACTGGAACAATTGATTCAATTCCTTTAATTGCATCTTCTATTATGTCAAAAAAATTAGCATCAGGTGCTGATGTAATTTCTTTAGATGTAAAAGTAGGATCTGGTGCATTTATGAAAAATGAAGAAGAAGCTACTAAATTAGCAAAATTAATGGTTCAAATTGGTAAAAATTGTGGTAAAAATATGACTGCTATTTTAACTAATATGGATGAACCATTAGGTTTAGCTATTGGTAATTCAATTGAAGTAATTGAGGCCATTGAAACATTAAAAGGAAATGGACCAAAGGATTTTAAAGATTTATGCTATATTTTTTCAGCTCATTTATTAATTGATGCTAAAATAGCTAAAACTGAAAAAGAAGCTTTAAAAATGGTAGATGATTCTATTAAAAGTGGTAAAGCATTAGATACATTTAAAAAATTTATTAAAGCACAAGGTGGTAATCCTTTAGTTGCAGATGATTATAATTTATTTAAAAAATCAAAATATGAATTTAAAATATTTGCAAAAAATGATGGCTATGTATCAAAAATAGATGCTTTAAGTATTGGTAATGCATCATGCTTATTAGGTGCAGGAAGAGAAAAATTAACAGATTCTGTTGATCATTCTGTTGGAATTATATTATCTAAAAAAGTTGGCGATAAGGTATTAAAAGATGATTTAATCGCAACTATATATTCAAATAAATTAGATGTAAAAAAAGAAATAGATATGATAAACGAAGCATTTGTTATTGAAAATGAAGCAAAAGAGCTAAAATTAATTTTAAAAATTGTTAAATAAAAAAATTTATGCTTGTAAATTTTAATTAATTTGAGTATAATATCAAAGTAAGATTTGTTATAGGAGGTGTCTTTATGGGTAAATATGTAATTGACATATTCGTTTTTATATTATCAATTTTATTAATTATAATGGTTATGTTGCAAGATTCTAAAGATGATATCAATGATGCTTTCAATGGTAGCAAATCTGATTTGTTTAAAGACCAAAAAGTAAGAGGCGTTGAGCTTTTCATGCAAAGAGCAACAATGGTTGTATCAATTGTATTCATTGTGCTTGTTATAACAGCAGTTGCCATACATACTAAATAATAATTAATTAATGAGATTTGATAAAAATCTCATTTTTTTCTTCTATGGAGGTTTTATGGAATTAAAAGATGAAATATATGATGCCATATTTCATGGCATAGTAAAATTTAATAATTTAAAAAAAGCCTTCAATTTAAATTCAAAAGATTTAAATAATTTTTTAATTGAATTAATAAAAGAAGACAAAATTATTTTTGATAATAATTATCAATCATATTTTGCTTTAAAAGAAGCAATAATTGATGTAAATCCAAAAGGCTTTGGCTTTGCTAAAGTTGATGGAATAGATGATGATTTTTATATAGCAAAAGAAGATTTAATTAATGTTTATTCATCTGATAAGGTATTAATATATCCTTTTGCTAAAGGTATAAAATTAGTAAATGCTAAAATATATAAAATATTAAGCCGTGGTCATGATTTTGTTATAGGGAAATTAATTAAAAAAACAAATAAAAAAACAGGCATTAATAGATATTATATTGAATCATCTATGAAATCATTTCCTGTTAGAGTTAATGTTAGTTATGCTAATTTATTAAATGCAAAACCAAATGATATAGTTTATGCATTAATAAATTATAATAAATTTGAAATTACAGGAAGAATTACAAAAATTATAGGAAAAGAAGATTCTAAAGGAATTGAAATAGAAAAAATAGCTTTAGAATATGGATTTAATTTAGAATTTTCAAAAGAAGTATTAAATGAATTAGAGAATATTTTAGATTATGTTACAGAAGATGAAATAAAATCAAGAGCTGATTTTAGAAATTTAAATGTAATAACAATAGATGGTGATGATTCTAAGGATTTTGATGATGCTATTTATTTAGAAAAAGAAAATAATAATTATAAATTATATGTTTTTATTGCAGATGTAGCTAATTATGTTAAAGAAGGCTCTTTTTTAGATAATGAGGCATATAAAAGAGGAACATCAGTTTATTTAGCAGATAAGGTTATTCCTATGCTACCTTTTAAATTATCTAATGGAATTTGTTCTTTAAATGAAGGTGAAGATAGATTAGTTTTAGCATTAATAATGGATATTAATGAAAAAGGTAATTTAATTAATTATGAAATTAAAGAAGCAGTAATTAATTCTCATCATAGAATGACTTATAATAATGTTAATAAAATATTAAATGGTGATTCAAAATTAATAAAAAAATATAGTGATATAACACTTATGCTAAAAGATATGCTTACTTTAAGTAATATAATTAGAACAAGAAGATATAAAAAGGGCGGAATAGAATTTGAGGTAAATGAATATAAATATATTTTATCAGAAGATGGTATGCCTATAGATATTGTTTTAAGAAAAAGAGATGCTGCAGAAAAAATTATAGAAGATTTTATGCTAGAGGCAAATGAGGTTATAGCTTATCATATGAATATATCTAATTTACCATGTGAATATAGAATTCATGAATCACCAGATCAAGAAAAGCTACAAAATGTATTTAATATTATTAGAAATTTAGGATTAAATATATTAAAAACAAAAAATGATATTCATCCTAAGCAAATTCAAGATGCAATAGAAAAAATTAGTGATTTATCATTTTCACCAATTTTAAATAATATGCTATTAAGAAGCATGATGAAAGCTAAATATAGTCCAAAATGCTTAGGACATTATGGCTTAGCTATGAATTATTATTGTCATTTTACATCACCAATTAGAAGATATCCTGATTTAATGGTTCATAGAATAATTAAAAGATTAGTTATAAATCCAATAAATTTTGATGATGATTTAATTCATTTTGAACAAATATTAGAAGAGGTATGTATATCTAATTCTTTAAGTGAAAGAAAATCAATTGATTGTGAAAGAGCAGTTAATGATATGCTTTCAGCATGGTATTTAGAATCTTATTTAAATGATACTTTAGAAGGTATGATTACATCAATTACATCATTTGGAATGTTTGTTACTTTAAAAAATGGAATAGAAGGATTAATTCAATTTTCTAATATGGATGGATATTTTGAAAAATCTAATGATGGACTTAAAGCTATATCTTATGATAAAATATATAAGCTTGGTGATGAAGTTAAGGTTAAGGTTTTAAATACATCAAGACTTGAAAGAAAAATTGATTTTATTTTAGATGAAGAATAAATTAAGGATTAGTTATGAAAATAGTATGTCAAAATAAAAAAGCATCCTTTGAATATTTTATTCTTGATACTTATGAGGCTGGAATTAAATTAAAAGGAACTGAAATTAAATCAGTAAGAAAAGGAAAATGTAATATTAATGATGCTTATGTAATATTTAAAAATAATAAACCATATATACTTAATATGCATATTGCAAAATATGAAATGGGAAATATTTTTAATCATGATGAGATGAGAACAAAAGAATTATTATTAACTAAGCATGAAATTTTAAAGCTTCAACAAAAAATAAAATTAGAAGGCTTAACTATAGTTGCGACTAAAGCATATTTTAAAGGATCATTATTAAAAATAGAAATTGCTTTAGCAAAAGGTAAAAAAACACAAGATAAAAGAGATGTAATAAAACAAAGAGAAGAAAAAAGATATATAGAAAAAAATTTAAAAAATTCATATAAATAATTATTTGTGCAAAGCACAAATTAAAATGGGCCTGTTTTAGGATTCGCTGGGATTTATGAAGGCTTGTAAGCATGTGGGAGTAGACTCCCTTAAAAACGTCGAGGTTTAAATAACCGCAGATACAACAAATTTAGTAGCAGCTCGTTCTAACAACGTAGCTAACTACGCTTTCTGCTAATTAATAAATATGCAGGCTTTACTTTAAATCTTCCTATGATTTAAAGAATAAAGTTTCAATTTTTATAGGATATAATAATGATTTGCTATTCTAAAATCATTATAGAATAAAATAGAATGTAGTTAGTTTTTGGTTTGTTCATTCGCTTGGGACTAATGAAATTAAAGAATGAAATAAACATGTAGAAAGCAAGTTGGAATGGGTTTCATACGGGAGTTCGAGTCTCCCCAGGTCCACCATAAAAGAACTAGAATTGTGATACGAGAAATCTGTCACAATTTTTTATATTTTAGGGTAAAAATAGGTAAAATCACCGGAG
>CAJOQR010000079.1 GCA_905236965.1 uncultured Acholeplasmatales bacterium
AAAGAAACAAATGAAAATTTAAATGAAATAAATAAAGATTTAAATGAAAAGATAATAAAAGAAAAAGAAACAAATGAAAATTTAAATAATGAATTAAAAAATTTGATGGAAAATTATCGAAATCTTGATATTGAAAAAGAAAATTATAAAATTAGATGCGGAAATTATGAAAATTCAACAACATATAAGTTTATGAAGCCTTGGTGGAAATTTAGAGACTGGTTATTCCCTAAAAATTCAAGAAGAAGATTATATGCAAAAATTTCAAAAAAGGCAATTAGGCATCCTCTTTGGAGCATTAAACATTTAAATAAAACTAATATAGAAAAATTAAAGAAATATTCTAAAGGAGAAGGAATAGATAGAACAATTGAAAGAATAGATATTTATCAACAAAACACTTTAAAACCTATAGTAGAGGAATCAAGAATTGATAAATTTGATATGAATAGTAGACAGAATTACCCAAAATTAATTTTGCCTTATTTTGAACATCCAATGGTTTCAATTGTAATTCCTGTTTATAATCAATTTCCATATACATATGGTTGCATTGAATCTATTATAAAAAACACAACAAAAATTTCATATGAAGTAATAATTGGTGATGATTGTTCTACGGATGAAACAAAAAATATTAAAGATTATGTTGAAAATATAATTGTTAATAGAAATAAAGAAAATTTAAGATTTTTAAAAAATTGTAATAATGCTGCTAAAATTGCTAGAGGTAATTATATTTTCTTTTTAAATAATGATACAAATGTTCAACCAAATTGGTTAGATTCATTATTTGAAACATTAGAAGAATTTCCTAATGCAGGTTTGGTTGGCTCTAAGCTTATCTATCCAGATGGAAAGCTTCAGGAAGCTGGCGGAATTTTATGGAAAGATGGTTCTGCATGGAATTATGGATATCAATCTGATAGAAATAAATCAGAATATAATTATAGGAAAACTGTAGATTATATATCAGGTGCGGCTATAATGATTTCTAAAAAGTTATGGAATAAATTGGGCGGTTTCGATGAAATGTTTGTTCCTGCATATTGTGAAGATTCTGATTTAGCCTTTATGGTAAGACAAGTAGGTTATGATGTTTTATATGATCCATTTTCAGTTGTTATTCATTATGAAGGAGTTTCTAATGGAACAGATTTATCAACAGGTGTAAAAAAATATCAAGTTGAAAATAGTAAAAAATTTTATTTAAAATGGAAAAATGTTTTAGATAATCATTTTCCAAATGGAGAAAATGTATTCATAGCAAGAGATAGAAGCTATAACAAGAAAAATATATTAGTAATAGACCATTATGTTCCTCAATTCGATAAGGATGCAGGCTCAAGAACTGTATATAATTATTTAAATATTTTTGTTGAATTGGGATACAATGTTAAATTTTTAGGTGAAAATTTTTATCAATCAGAACCATATACAACTATTTTACAAAAAAAAGGAATAGAAGTATTATATGGTCCTTGGTATGCAAATAATTATGATTCATGGTTAGAAAGCAATGGAAAATATTTTGATTATGTATTTATGAATAGGCCCCATATTACTACAAAATTTATTGATGTTGTAATAAAAACTTGTACTAATGCTAAATTGATATATTATGGTCATGATTTACATTATTTAAGAACTAAAAGAGAATATGATATTACACATGATGAAAATGTTTTAAAAGAATCAAACAAATGGTATAAAATGGAGTATGAAATTTATAATAAAGTTGATTTGATTTATTATCCTTCTGATCTAGAGGTTGAAGAAATAAAAAATAATAATTCAAATTTAAATGTTAAAGTTTTACAGCCATATTTATATGAAAATAAAGCTATATCATATAATGCACAATTAAGAGAAGGAATTTTATTTGTAGGTGGATTTAGGCATGGACCAAATTATGATGGTATTATGTGGTTTATTAATGATATATTTAATGAAATTATAAAGAAAAATCCTGATATTATATTAACTATAGCTGGATCTTATCCCCCTGATGAGCTTTTAAATTTAAAAAATAAAAATATAAATGTCTTAGGATTTGTAAGTGATGAAGAATTATTAAATTTATATAAAAAGACACGTATTGTTATTGCTCCTTTAAGATATGGAGCTGGTATAAAAGGAAAAGTAATTGAAGCTATGAGTAATGGGATTCCGGTTTTATCTACATCTTGTGGTGCTGAGGGTATAGATGCGAAAGGAATATTTGTAGATGATACAATGCTTTCTTTAAATGATATATATAATAACTATAAATTATTAGATAAATCATCAGAATTAAATTTAAATTTTATAAAATTAAATTATTCAATTGATTCTGCAAAGGATTTAATTAAAAATGATTTTGAAGAATTAAAATAAAATTTTAAACCAAAAAAGAAGGAATATTTATATGTATGAAATAAGTTTAATATGTCCACTATATAATGCTGAAAAATATGTTTTAAATTTATATAATTCAATAATGAATCAAGCTGATATTTATATTAGTGAATTGAAATTTATTTTAACAAAATCTGAAGATAAAACTGAAGATATTTTGAAAGAAAACAATATTCCTTATGAATTAATTGAAAAAAAAGATTTTTCTCATTCTTTAATTAGAGAAAAAGAAATTTGCTCAGCAAAAAATAAATTTGTAATTTTGATTTCTCAAGATGTTAAATTATTTAATATTGATACATTTTATCATATGTGTATGTATTTATGTGAAAATAATTTAGCTGGAGCTTACATTAGACAAAAAGGTTTTGGAAAAGGGATAGATAAATATTTTAGAGAAATATCATATTCTAAAAAAAGTTATATATATACTAATGCAGATTTAAAAACTAAAGGCCAAGATGCTATCTTCTTTTCAGATGTATGTTCAATATATGATAGAGATATATTTATTAAAATAGGCGGATATGATAATTTAAATTTAAATACGAATGAAGATATGTATTATGCATATAAATGCCTTAAAAATAATTATAAAATTGGTTATTTTGCTGATGCTTTTGTAATTCATTCACATAATTTTACTAATCAAGAAATTAAATCTAGATACATAGAAATTGGTAAATTTTTTTATAAGAATCCTGAAATTTATCATTTAAAAAGTAGTAAGTTTAAATATTTTAAAGTATATTTAAATATTTTAAAAAAATTTGATTTTATATCTTTTTTTATAGTTGGTTTTAATGCTATGTCTAGAATAAGAGGCTCAAAAAAAGGATATAAGATAGCTAAAAAAGAAGAAAGAAAAATTAATAAAGGATAGCAAATGGAATTATTAATTAATGGTTTATTTTTAACTGAAACAATAACTGGTGTACAACATTATGGAATAGAAGTTTTAAAAGAATTATCAAATTATAAAAATATCAATATAAAAGTTTTATTACCTAAAAATTCTAATTTAAATATTAAAATTGAAAGTGAAAATATA
>CAJOQR010000080.1 GCA_905236965.1 uncultured Acholeplasmatales bacterium
AATACAAGTTGATAATTCTTCAATATCCTTATGATAATAAACTCCTGCTAAAACATTTACAGAAAAATCTATAAAATGATTTTTAACATAATTTTCTATATTTAATATAATTTCTGTTATTTCTTCTTTATTTTTATTTGCTATAAATAATAAGAATTTATCATCATTAACTCTACAATATATAAAACCATCAAATATATTTTCTTTTAAAGCTTGTGCTATACATTTAATGATTTTATCGCCTTCTATGATACCATTTTTTATTACTAAATTATTAAATGCTAAAACACTAAATGCGATTATACTATAATTAGGATATTTATCTATAGTCGCAATAAAATTTTCAACTTCATCTCTCCATTTAGTATAATTATAAGCTCCTGTTAATTTATCATATATAATTAAATCTTCTAAATCTTTTTTTTCAAGCTCTTTATAAATAGTCATTGCTATTAATTTAGAAATTACTAATAAATTAGAAGATTCTTCAACACTCCAAAATCTATTTTTTAAAGTATTTTCATATCTAATAATACCTATTGTTTTTCCTACATATGATAATTCATTAAAAATAATGGCAGAAGTATTAGAAAGCTTTAATACATCATAGGTAAATCCTAATGATTTATTTGCTTCAATTTGATTTATTTTTAAAGCCCCTAAAGTATTTAAATTCTTATTTAATTCATATATTAATTTTGAATTATCTATTTTAGAATATTCATTTCTTATTACATTTTTTAATTCAGGATGCTCTGGATTTATCCATTCTAAATATGTATCATTTTGGTATTCATTATTTTTAATACTTTTATAAAATATAGCTACTCTATCTAATTTAAAGAATGTTCCTATTAAATTAAGACAGTCTGTAATATTTCTTTTTAAATCACTACCATGATTTAAAATTTCAAATACGCCAATGATAATTTTAGCTTCATTAGAAGTACCAGTTGAAATTAATGTATCATTTGGAATTATAGGATCATTATATATTGGACCTTCACATAAAGTAGAATACATTACAAAGCAATTTCCACCTTTTAATTTTCCACGCTTTAAAGCTTTATTTGCTTTTAATAATAAATCATTAATATTATTTGCATTAACAGGATATATAACAGTTCCCATTGTTGCAGTTATTTTAGCTTGTTTTATATTACTTTTAGTAATATTTGTAATACTATTTCTTATCCTTTTACATTCTTCTTTAACAGGATCATAAT
This sequence comes from uncultured Acholeplasmatales bacterium, assembly GCA_905236965.1. Lineage (GTDB taxonomy): Bacteria > Bacillota_I > Bacilli_A > Acholeplasmatales > Anaeroplasmataceae > Anaeroplasma. The sequence goes on from CAJOQR010000080.1 coordinate 1,227, forward strand.
CAGTATCTTCAACTATTTCGTATGCTATAAATTCATCGCCTTTAAGTCTTCCAACTTTACCATTTATACCTAATGATTTTTTAATTGCAGCTCCTGTTTCAATTAAAACTAAATCTCCAAATAAAAAGCCATATGTTTTATTTATTTCTGTAAAATTATCTATATTTATTAGCATAATTATTAATTTTTTGTTTTCATTTATTTCTTTTTCTATATCTGAAATTATATAATCATATTTATATAATTTAGTTAAATCATCAAATTTATTTGTAAATCCTTGATTTTTTCTCATAGAAATGACATATTTATTTTTATCTAAAGCATATCCTATAAGATTAAATATAGCACTATTGAAATCTTTATATTGAACAGTTAATTGCATAGAAAAATCATCATCATCTGAATTAAAATAAGTCAAAAAGCGATAAAATTTATTTTTAGTTTCAATAGAAAAATTTTTTGCTTCACAAATAAGCTCAGCAAATTCTAAATATGTGATATTAGAGCCTATTAATGAATTATCATTATATAAAACCTCAACAAGCTGTGTATCTAAATTTAAAATGAATGTGATACTATCTTTAATATAAATTAAGTCATTAATCATATCGTAATCCATAGTTATCACCTCCGAATAGAAAATATTTTATTTTGACAAAGAATACTATATAATATAGTATAATCTAAAATGATAGATTAGTCAATTTTTAATGGTTTTAAATGAATTTGTAATTGATAATTTTATTGTATATTTTCATAAAAAATGTTATATTAAGAAAGTATTTTTTATAATATTAGAGGTATTATTATGGCAGATGTAATTGTTGTAGGTGGAGGCCATGCTGGATGCGAGGCTGCGTTAGCTTGTGCAAATATTGGTCTTGATACAATGTTAATAACTGGTAATTTAAATATGGTTGGTTCTATGCCTTGTAATCCTAGTATAGGTGGTCCAGCTAAGGGTGTTGTTGTAAGAGAAATAGATGCTTTAGGTGGATATATGGGCAAAAATGCAGATTTATGCCAAATTCAAACAAAAATGCTAAATCAATCTAAAGGCCCAGCTGTTTGGGCATTGAGATTTCAAATAGATAAATTATTATATTCAAGAGAAATGCTAAAGCATTTAAAGGAAACAAAAAATTTAACATTAAAAGAAGCAATTGTTACAGATTTAAAAATAGAAAATAATAAAATAAAAGGAATATATTTAGAAGATGGTAGCCTTATTGAAGCAAAATGTGTTGTTTTAACTACAGGAACTTATTTATCTTCTAGAATTTTAAGAGGAAGCTTTACAAAAGAAGAAGGACCAGACGGACAAAGAACTCATAAAGGAATAAGTAATGCTTTAAAAAATGCTGGTTTTACAATTCAAAGATTAAAAACAGGTACTCCTGCAAGAATTAAAGCTTCAAGCATTGATTTTTCTAAGGCTTCCATTGAATGGGGATCAGATGAGGTTTTACATTATAGCTATGATTTGGGCTATGATTCAATTTTAAATGTTAAAAAGCCTTGTTATTTAACTTATACAAATAAAGCTATTCATGATATTATTTTAAATAATTTAGATAAATCTAGTATGTATTCAGGTTTAATTGAAGGTGTTGGTCCAAGATATTGTCCTTCAATAGAGACTAAATTAGTTAGATTTAAGGATAAAGAGCGTCATCAGATTTTTTATGAACCAGAATCCTTAGAATTAGACCAAGAATATATTCAAGGATTTTCTAATTCATTACCTGATGATATACAAGATAAAATCTTAAGATTACTTCCTGGACTTGAAAATTGTGAGGTAATTAGATATTCATATGCAATCGAATATGATGCGATTGATCCTCTTGATTTATGGCCTAGCTTAGAAACTAAAATAGTAGAAGGCTTATTTACAGCAGGTCAAATAAATGGTACATCAGGCTATGAAGAAGCTGCAGGTCAAGGCTTAATTGCTGGAATTAATGCAGCTTTAAAGGTATTAAATAAAGAGCCTTTAATTTTAAAAAGAGATGAAGCATATATTGGAGTTATGATTGATGATTTAGTAACAAAGGGTACACAAGAACCTTATAGATTATTAACATCACGTGCTGAATATAGGCTATTATTAAGACATGATAATGCTGATTTAAGATTAAGAGAAAAAGGATATAATGTTGGTTTAATAGATGAATTAAGATATCAAAGATATCTAAAGAAAGTTAAAGCAATAGAGGATTTAAAAAATCAATTTAAAGAAATTAAAATTCATCCTACTTTTGATATAAATAATATTTTTGATAAATATAATTCTATGAGATTAACTGAAGGTCAAGCACTTTCACAATTGATTAAAAGGCCTGAAATAAGTTATAATATAATAAAAGAATTATTAGAATTTAGTGATGAAAAATTAATAATTGATTATGATACTCAAGATGAAATATTAGAAGCTGTAGAAATATATTATAAATATGATGGATATATAAAAAAATCAAAAGAACAAGCATTAAAAATGCGTTCATTTGAAGATAAAATTATTCCAAATAATATAAATTATGATTTAGTTGATAATATTGCATTAGAAGCAAGAGAAAAATTTAAAAAAATTAAACCTCAAACAATAGGACAAGCAATGAGAATATCTGGTGTTAATCCTGCTGATATTTCTGTTTTAGTTGTTTATGTTGAAAAATTAAACAGGAGTGTGTAATGAATTTTAAAGAAGAGCTTATTAATTTAGGAATTAATTATGATTTAAAAATGGAAGAAAAATTTGATGTTTATTATGAAGAGCTTATAAGAGTTAATGAACATATGAATTTAACAACCATAACTTTAAAAGAAGATGTTTATAATAAACATTTTTTAGATTCATTAACAATTTTAAAGGCCATTGATTTAAATCAAAATTATGAATTGCTTGATGTTGGTTCAGGTGCTGGTTTTCCTGCTATTCCACTTGCTATAACAACTAATAATTTAAATATAACAATTATTGATGCTTTAGGAAAAAGAATTAAATTTTTAAATGAATTAATTGATAAATTAGAATTAAAAAATGTTATAGCTTTACATAAAAGAGCTGAAGAATATGCAAAAGAAAAAAAAGAATTTTATGATATTACAACAGCTCGTGCAGTAGCAAGGCTTCCAATGCTTTGTGAATTATGCTTACCTTTAACTAAGGTTGGAGGTATATTTATTGCTATGAAAGCTCAATCAGCAAAAGAAGAATTAAAAGAAGCCAAAAAAGCTATTGAAATTTTAGGCGGAAAAGTGGAAAATATATATGAATTAAAACTTCCTAATGATATAGGTAAAAGATCAATAATAGTAATAAGAAAAATAAAATCAACACCAAATAAATATCCAAGAAGCTTTAATAAAATAAAGGAGAAACCTTTATGAAATATGAATTAAATCAAATAATAATTACAAAAAAACCTCATGTTTGTGGTTCTAATGAATGGAAAGTTATTCGAACTGGAGCTGATGTTAAGTTAGAGTGTCAAGGCTGTAGAAGAATAATAATGATTCAAGGCTTTGAGCTTGATAAAAAAATTAAGAAGTAAAGAAAGGAGATAAAAATGGCAAAGAAATTTCAAAGTTTACCTAGATTAGTTCAATTCTTATTATTATTAATTCCTGTTGTTAACTGGATTACAGAAATTATAGTAAGAGTTTCTGCAGTAATAGAAAAAGCAGATTTAAGAAACATTTGTGGCTTAATTTTAGCTATTTTTGTTGGTTTTGTTTTTGGATGGGTTGACCTTATTTGGGTATTATTATTTAAACATCTTATTTTATGTAAAGCATAATTTAAAAAAATTAAAAAAATTGATTCATCAAAAGATGAATCTTTTTTTATATTTTAAGAAACGCTAAAAAAACTTCTTAAATTATAGTGAAGCCATAAAATTATACTCTATATAAAATTAATTTAATATTACTAAATTCAAAAAGATAATTAAAAAAAGTGTATCAAAAGTGATACAAAAAATTTGGAGATGATTTTTATGTCAAAAGA
>CAJOQR010000081.1 GCA_905236965.1 uncultured Acholeplasmatales bacterium
GGTAAATTACACTTAGGACATTCATGGGATACAACCTTACAAGATATAATTATAAGAAGAAAAAGAATGCAAGGATATGATGCTTTATGGCTTCCTGGTATGGATCATGCTGGTATAGCTACACAAGCTAAGGTTGATGCAAAATTAAAAGAACAAGGTATTTCAAGATATGATATTGGAAGAGAAAAATTCTTGAATGTTGCTTGGGAATGGAAAAAAGAATATGCTAAAATCATAAGAAGCCAATGGGCCGCATTAGGTTTATCTTTAGATTATACAAAAGAAAGATTCACCTTAGATGAAGGATTAAATAAAGCAGTTAATTATGTATTTATTGATTTATATAATAAAGGTTTATTATATCAAGGAGAAAGAATAATAAATTGGGATGTTCAAGCAAAAACAGCTTTATCTAATATTGAAGTTGAGCATAAGGATGTTGAAGGTGCCTTTTATTATTTTAAATATCCAATTGTTGATTCTAATGAATCTTTAACAATTGCCACAACAAGACCTGAAACTATGTTTGCAGACCAAGCATTAATGGTTAATCCAAATGATGAAAGATATAAAAAATATATAGGTAAAAAAGTATATATTCCAGGAACAAAAACAATTATTCCTGTAATTAGTGATGAATATGTAGATATAGAATTTGGTACTGGAATTGTTAAAGTAACACCAGCCCACGATCCTAATGATTTTGAAGTAGGAAAACGTCATAATTTAACTATGCCATTATGTATGAATGATGATGGAACTATGAATGAAATGGCTTTAAAATATGAAGGTATGGATAGATTTTTATGTAGAGAAGAATTGATTAAAGATCTTGATAAATTAGGTTTATTTGTTAAAAAAGAAAAAATTATCCATTCAGTTGGTCATTCAGAGCGTACTGGGGTTGTTGTTGAGCCTAGACTTTCAAAGCAATGGTTTGTTAAAATGGATGTTTTAGCAAAACAGGTTTTAGAAAATGATGAATATAGATTCGTTCCTGATAGATTTAAAGCTACATTAGAGCACTGGTTAACAGATATTCAAGATTGGTGTGTTTCTCGTCAATTATGGTGGGGTCATAGAATTCCTGCTTGGTATAAAGATGATTTAGTAAAAGTACAAACAGAATGTCCAGGTGAAGGTTGGGTTCAAGATGAAGATGTATTAGATACATGGTTTTCATCAGCATTATGGCCTTTTTCAACTATGGGATGGCCTGAAGATACAGAAATGTTAAAAAGATATTATCCTACTGATTGCTTAGTAACAGGATATGATATTATTTTCTTCTGGGTTGCAAGAATGCTATTCCAAGGCATAGAATTTACAAAAAAGGCACCATTTAAAGATATTTTAATTCATGGCTTAATAAGAGATTCAGAAGGAAGAAAAATGTCTAAATCATTAGGAAATGGTGTTGATCCTTTTGATGTTATTGCAAAATATGGTACTGATTCTTTACGTTATTTTTTAACAACTAATTCAGCACCAGGCCTAGATTTAAGATATGATGAAACTAAAATTGAATCATCATGGAATTATTTAAATAAAATTTGGAATATATCTAGATATGTAATAATGAATTTAGGTGATGATTTTAAAGAAACAAAAATTGAAGTATCAAAATTAAATTTAGCATCTAAATTTATTTTAGGTAAATTAAATAAAGTAATAGAAAATGTTGATTATAACATGGATAAATATGAATTTGGCGAGGCAGCAAGAACATTATATACATTTGTATGGGATGATTTTGCTTCATGGTATATTGAAATATCAAAAGTTGATTTAGCATCTCTTGATGAAATTAATAAACAAATGACTAAAAATGTATTAGTTTATGTTTTAAGATCAATTATTAAATTATTACATCCATTTATTCCTTTTATAACAGAAGAAATTTATCAAAATTTACCAAAAGAAGAAAAATCAATAACAATTGCATCTTGGCCAACTATAAATGAAGATTATCAATTTATTAATGAAATTGAATCAATTTCTTCAATGATTGAAATTATTACAGCTGTAAGAAATGAAAGAGCTAAAGCTAATAAATCACCAAAAGAAGCAATTGATATAACAATTTATGCAAAAGATATAAAAACTTTAGAAATGATTAATAAAACAAATAATTATTTAACTAAATTTATTAATCCTAAAGAATTAAAATTTGTTAATACACCTTTAGAATCTAAAGGATATGTTATTGTTGTTTTAAAAAATGCCACATTATATATTCCAACTTCTGATTTAGTAGATAAAGATGAGGTTATAAAAAAATTAGAAGCTAATTTATTAAAATTAGAAAAAGAATTAGAAAGAAGCGAAAAAATGTTAAGCAATGAAGCATTCTTAGCTAAAGCACCAAAAGAAAAAATAGAATTAGAAAGAAAAAAACAACAAGAAAATATCCATCAATTTGAAGAAGTTAAAAAGGCATTAGCTGAATTAAAGGCATAAATTATGTTTAATAATATTGATGATGCCTTAGATTGGCTTTATAATCAAAAAAAATTAAAAAAAAGAGAAGATTTATCAAGAATAAAAAATTGTGTTGAATTATTAAATATAAAAATTGATTATAAAATAATTCATATTGCTGGTACTAATGGAAAAGGCTCAACAGCTAATTATATAAAAAATATATTAAAATTAGAAAATAAATATGTTGGAATTTTTACATCACCTTATATATTATTTTTTAATGAAAGAATAATGATAAATGATAGATATATATCTAATTCTGAAATAATGTATTATTTAAATAAATTATATGAATTTTCTAATAATTATTTTGAAAAATATAATGATATCATTCCATTTTTTGAATTAACATTATTAATGGCTTTAATGTATTTTGAAGATAGAAATATTGATATAGCTGTAATAGAATGTGGGCTTGGAGGCCTTTTAGATTCAACAAATTTTTTAAAAACAGATTTATCTATAATAACAAATGTTGGATATGACCATTTAGCGCAATTAGGACCTAATTTATCTGATATAGCTTCTCATAAATTAGGTATTGTGCATGATGGAAATTGTTGTATAACTTATGTAAAAGATGAATTAAAGCAGCAATTTGATGAATATAAAAAAATTCATAATGCTAAAATGCTTTATATAAATGATTATGTTAAAAATATTAATATATTAGATAAAGGGGTTTCTTTTGAATATAAAAATGAATATTTTATTACACCTTTATCTGGAATTTATCAAGCATATAATGCATCTTTAGCAATAGAAGCTGTAAGATATATTGATGATAAAATTCCTAATTTATTAATTCAAGAAGGCTTAAATGAAACATTTATGCCAGGAAGATTTGAATATATTAAAGATAATATAATTATTGATGGTGCTCATAATATTTCTGCAATAGAAGCATTGACTGATTCAATAAAATTAAAATTTAAAAATAAAAAAATTAATATAATATATTCAGCATTATTTGATAAAGAATATGATAAAATGATAAAGCATTTATCAAATATTGCGAATAAATTTTATTTTACAACCTTAAAGGATTTAAGGGCAACAGATCCAAATATATTTTCTAAATATACAAATGTTTCATCTTATACATTTATTAATTATGAAGAATGTATTAATAAAGCGATTAATGATTTAAAGGATGATGAAATATTATTAATTACAGGATCTTTACATTTTATTTCTTGTGTTAGAAATTATTTAAAAAATAATAATTTTTAAAAAAAATTAAAATATCTCTATTATTTATAATGGAGGTATTTTTTTATGGATATAAAAAAAATAAATAAATTAGATAGGCCTAGAGAAAAATTAATTTATAATGGAAAAGAATCTTTAACTGATTCAGAGCTTTTAGCGATTATGCTTGATACAGGAACAAAAGAATTAAGTGTTTTAGAATTAGCAGATAAATTAATAGAAGATATTGGATTAGAAAATTTATTAAATATAAGTTATACAGATTTATGTAAATATAAAGGAATTAAAATTGGAAAAGCATCAAAAATAATTGCATCATTTGAAATAGCTAAAAGATCTTTAATTAAGCAAAATAATTCTATTCATTTAAAAAGTGCAAATGAATGTTATGAATATATTAAAAATGATTATTTATTTTTAGAATATGAAAGAGTTGAAATTGTTTATGTAGATGCATCTTTAAAAATAATTAAAAAAACAAAATTTGAATCATTTGAGGTATCTTTAACAGCTTTACCTTTTAAATTAATAATTAAAGAAGCAATTAATTATAATGCTGTAGGTATTTTTTTATTTCATAATCATCCATCAGGGAATCCATATCCATCTAAAAGTGATATATTATCAACATATAATCTTTATAAAATGCTTAATGGTATAAATTTAATCCTTTTTGATCATATAATAGTTTCTAAAAAATCTTTTTATTCATTTAATGAAGAAGGATTAATGAAAAAAATAGAAACTGATGAAATAAATCTTTTATGAAATGATTTATTATGCTATAATAAACATAGCTAAAAACGTTTTCGTAAGAAAAAAGTTAATATATATGAAAGGATGATTTTTTATGGACGCAAGCAAAATTAGAAATGTTGCTATCTTGGGTCACCAAAGTAGTGGTAAAACTACTTTGGTTGAATCAATTTACGCAACAGCTTTAGGTAAACCTAAAGGAACTATTGAGAAAGGAAACACTATATCAGATTATCTAGCAGAAGAAAAAGCAAGATTATCATCAGTTAGATTATCTATTGTACCAGTAGAATTTAATGATTATAAAATTAATTTAATCGATATTCCTGGAAATGATGATTTTATTGGTGAGGCAATATCAGCTATAAATGTTGTTAAAGGTGCTATTTTAGTTATTGATGCAGCATCAGGCGTTGAGGTTGAAACTGTTAAGCATTGGAATATGTTAAGAAAAAGAAATATTCCAACTTTAATTTTTGTTAATAAAATGGATAAAGATGATGTTCATTTTGATAAAGTTTTTGAAGATATTAGAAATAAATTAGGTAATAATGCAATACCTTTTAGTTATCCTATGGGTCATAATGATTCATTTGATGGATTCGTTAATATAGTTACTTTAAAAGCTAGAAAATATAATGGACAAACATGCGAAGATGCAGAAATTTATGATGATAAAAAAGCAAAGGTTTTTGAGCTTCATAATACAATGGTTGAAGCTGTTGCTCAAACATCAGAGGAATTATTAGATAAATTCTTTAATGGTGATACATTAACACATGAAGAAATTCAAAATGGTTTAAGAGTTGGTGTATTAAATGGTGAATTAATTCCTGTTATAGTTGGTTCTGCAACTAAAAATATTGGAATTCATACAACATTACAAATGTTAATAGATTATTTACCTAATCCAAGTGATTTAAATCCAATTGAAGCATCTAAAGAAAATGGTGATAAGGTTGAAATTAAAACATTAGATTCAGAACCATTCAGCGCTTTAATTTTTAAAACAACAATTGATTCATTTAGTGGAACAACTAATATTTTTAAAGTAAATTCAGGCATTTTAAATGTTGGAGATGAAGTATATTGTCCAAATTTAGGTAAAAATTTTGTTATAAATCAATTATTCACTTTATGTGGAGCTAAACAATTGCCAGTCCAAAAGCTTACAGCAGGTGATATTGGTTGTGTTAATAAAATTGATGGACTTTTAACTTCAATGACAATTTGTTCTCCTAAATCTAAAATTACATTCCCATTAATTGAATTTCCAACAGCTGTATATTATAAAGGCTTAGTTACTAAGAGTAAAAATGATGATGATAAATTAGGTACTGTTTTATCAAAAATAATGTTAGAGGATAAATCTGTTGAAGTTAAAAGAAATATAGAAACTAATCAATTATTAATAGGAACATTAGGATTAGGACATTTAACATTTATATTAGATAGAATGAAAAATTCTTATAAGCTTGATGTTACAACAGAAGATTCTAAAATTGTTTATAGAGAAACTATTAGAAAATCAGCAACAGGTGATGGTAGATATATCAAACAATCAGGTGGATCTGGTTTTTATGGTGTAGTTCAAATGGATTTTGAACCAGCAGATGAAAATAATTTCACAGAACAAGTATTTGGTGGTGCAGTTCCTAAAAACTATTTCCCTGCAGTTGAAAAAGGCTTTTATGAAGCATGTGAAAAAGGTTTGCTTGCGGGCTTCCCAGTTATTGGTGTTCATGCTTGCTTAAAAGATGGTAAATATCATCCTGTTGATTCTAATGAGCTTGCATTTAAGATGGCTGCAATTTTAGCATTTAAGGATGCTTATCCAAAATGTGATCCTATTATTTTAGAGCCAATTATTAGAATAGTTGTTACTGTTCATACAGATGATGTTGGTACTATTATTTCTGATTTAAATACAAGACGTGGTAAAATTGTTGGTATGGATATTAATTCAGTAAAAGATCAAAAAATAACTGCGTTAGTACCTGAATCTGAAATATTAGAATATGTAAATGATTTAAAGAGTATGACTCAAGGCTCTGGATATTTTAATAGAACATTTGAATGCTATGAGCAAACTCCATCTTATATTCAAGAAAAGATTTTAAAAGAAGCTCAAAATAAATAATAATTATTAAAA
>CAJOQR010000082.1 GCA_905236965.1 uncultured Acholeplasmatales bacterium
AATCTAATGCCTAAAAAACTTATTATTGTTGATGAGGCATCAATGCTTGATGTTGAATTAGCAAATAATTTATTTAATGCAATTCCTAATGATGCATCTATAATTTTAGTAGGAGATGCAAATCAGCTTCCATCTGTTAATCCTGGTAATGTTTTAGTTGATTTGATTAATTCAAATATTTTTAAAACGACTAAATTAAATCAAATAATGCGACAAGCAGAAGATTCACAAATTATAAAATTATCTCATATGATTTTAAATGAAAATATTTTATATAACATTTTTTCTACAAAAAAAGATTTATATTTTTATAATTATGATACAAAAAATGTTATAGATGGTATTTTTAAATTATTAGATAGATTTATAGAAAAAGGTGGGGATTTAATAAAAGATATTCAAATCCTTGTTCCAATGTATGCTGGTGTTGCAGGAATTGATGAAATTAATAAAAGAATTCAAGATAGATATAATAAAACTGAAAAAATGCTTGTTAGAGAAAACATTATATTTAAAGTAAATGATAAAGTTTTACAATTAAAAAATGATGCCACTTTAGATATAATGAATGGAGATATTGGAAAAATTATTGATATTGTTAAAATAGATGAAAAAGATTATTTATTAATTGATTTTGATGGTAAATTAGTATCTTATAGTGCCTTAGATATTGATAATTTAAAATTAGGCTATGCTATATCAATACATAAATCTCAAGGTTCAGAATTTGATAATGTTATTTTACCTATCTTACCTAGTTATAGAATAATGCTAAAGAAAAAATTAATTTATACAGCAGTTACAAGGGCAAAGAAAAAATTAATATTAATTGGTAAATTAGAATCTTTAGATTATGCAATTAAATCACCTGATTTAGTTAGACAAACATCATTATATAATAGGCTTGTTGATAATAAATTAAATGATATTGATAATAAAATATTTGACCCAGAAATACCTTTTGATTATTTAGGTGAATATGATATGGAAGGAATAACTCCTTATTCATTCATGGATAATAATATTTAATTTAATATCATAATAATTTAAAATTAATTGAAGATCATAAAAATTAGGCTCTTGAATATTATTTTCAATTCTATAATATTTATATTTATTGAAAGCGAGATCTTTGGCAACCTCTTCATAAGTTTTGCCATAGGCTTCTCGCTTTATTTTTATTTTTTTTGCTAAAATATCCCATTCAATCATTTTTTTACTCCTAATATTTTTTTAATTATATTTATATCTATTCCTGTTGCGAAAACTAATGATTCAATTGATATACCCTTTTTATAAAATTTAATTAATAAATCTTTTTCTTTTTTTGATATTTTCAAACTCATTAAAATCACTCCTTTATATAAATAATAGAGAGATTTTTTATATTTTTTAAAAAAATGTAAATTTTTTCGTATGTTGATAAAATCACTCCTTTTTGGTAAAATATAAAAAGTGTTAATATTTATAAATATTAAAATATAACACCTTGCATTGGAGGTTTTTTATATGAAAAACATGAAATCTTATGAAATTAGACAAATGTGGTTAGATTTTTTCAAATCAAAAGGACATTCAGTTGAGCCTTCAGCTTCACTAGTTCCTGCAAACGATCCAACTTTATTATGGACAAATGCTGGTGTAACACCACTAAAAAAATATTTTGATGGATCAATGGTTCCATCAAATCCAAGAATTACTAATGCTCAAAAATGTATTAGAACTAATGATATAGAAAATGTAGGTAAAACTGCAAGACATCATACTTTTTTTGAAATGCTTGGTAATTTTTCTATTGGTGATTATTTTAAATCAGAAGCTATAGAATTTGCAGTAGAATTATTATTTAGTGAAAAATGGTTTGGATTTGAAAAAGATAAAATATATATAACATATTATATTGATGATTTAGATGCTAAAAAATTATGGATGAAAAATGGCATTGAAGAAAATCATTTAATCCCTTTAAAAGGAAATTTCTGGGAAATTGGAGAAGGTCCTTGTGGTCCTGATACAGAAATGTTTTATGATAGAGGAGAAAAATATGATAAGCGTGGTAAAGAATTAATAGAAAATGATATCGAAAATGATCGTTTTATTGAAATATGGAATATAGTTTTTTCTCAATTTAATTCTAAAGAAGGCGTTGAAAGAAAAGATTATAAAGAATTACCTTCAAAAAATATTGATACTGGTTGTGGTCTTGAAAGATTATGTTGCGTTATGCAAGGTGTTGATACTAATTATGATACTGATTTATTTATGCCAATCATAAAAAAGACAGAAGAAATATCTAATGTTAAATATGAAGGACAAATGGCATTTAAAGTTATAGCAGATCATGTTAGAACTGTTACATTTGCAGTAGCTGATGGTGCTAATTTATCAAATGAAGGTAGAGGATATGTTTTAAGAAGAGTTTTAAGAAGAGCTTCAAAGCATGCTAAATCAATTGGTATTAATAGACCATTTATGGCTGAGCTTGTTGATGTTGTTGTTGATATAATGGATCCTTTTTATCCATATTTACATGAAAAGAAAGATATTGTAAAACAAATAATTACAGCAGAAGAAGAAAAATTTTTAACAACTTTAGCATCAGGTGAAAAAAGATTATCTATTATTGCAGCAAATTCTAAAAATTTAATTTCTGGTGATGATGCATTTTTACTTTATGATACATATGGCTTCCCATTAGAATTGACTGAAGAATATGCCGAAGAACAAAATTTAAAGGTTGATGTAGAAGGCTTTAAAAAATGCTTAGATGCTCAAAAACAACGTGCAAGAAATGCACGAAAGGATGAAAATTCAATGAGTGGCCAAAATGAAGAATTTTTAAGATTTAAAGAGCAATCTAGATTTTCAGGTTATGATTCAACAGCTCATAAATCTAAAATAATTGCTATATTTGATAATGCAGTTGTATTAGATGAAACACCTTTTTTTGCATTTTCAGGAGGTCAATTATCTGATAAAGGTAAAATTGGTGATATAGAGGTTTTAGATGTTGTTAAAATGCCAAATGGACAGCATTTACATATTTTAAAGGAAAATCCTTTTAAAGTTGGTGATATTGTTTGGGCTGAGGTTGATAAATGCAATCGTGATTTAACAAGAAAGAATCACTCTGCTGCTCATTTATTACAAGCTGCTTTACAAAATGTATTAGGTAATCATGTTCATCAGCAAGGTTCTCAAGTTGGACCAGCATATTCTAGATTTGATTTTAATAATTATCAAACACCTACAGATGAAGAATTATTAAAAATTGAAGATTTAGTTAATGAATATATAAAAGCATCTTATAATGTTAATACATTAGTTTTACCAATTGAAGAAGCTAAAAAATTAGGTGCAATGGCATTATTTAGTGAAAAATATGGTGATGTTGTTAGAGTAGTTGATATGACAATTTCAAAAGAATTCTGTGCAGGTACACACGTTTTTAATACAAGTGAGGTTTTAAAATATTGTATTTATAATTTTGAATCAATTGGTTCTGGTACTTTTAGAATTACTGCATCAACTGGTCCTTTAGCAATGGAAATATTAAAGAAAAATATTTCAAATATAAAAAATAATTTAGATTCAACAATTTCAAAGGCAACAGATATTATAAAAAATGCTAAAAAAGAAAATATTGAATTAAATTATAATTATGCTTTAAGAGAAATAAATGTTGAAGGCTATAGATATATTTTAGCTTTAAGAAAAGAAGTCGAAAAAGCTCAAAATGCATTAAAGGAATTAGAAAAAGAATATCAAGCAAAAAAGAGCCAAAATGCATTAAAGGATTTAAATAAATTTGATTCAATAATTGAAAACAATAAATTATTTGTTAAAGTAGATATTGATTCAACAAATTTATTAAAGGATATGGCTACTGCTTTAAAAAATAATAAAGGATTAGATGTTGTATTATTAGCTTATACAAATGATTCTAAGGTTACATTTGTATGTGCTACATCATCTAATTATGATGCTAGAATAATTTTAAAAGAAGCTTGCGCAATTTGTGGCGGAGGCGGTGGTGGAAAACCAGACTTAGCTCAAGCTGGTGGAAAAGATCCATCAAAGGTTGATGAAGCATTAAAGCATTTAAAATTAGTCATATAATGAGATATTTAGGATTAGATTTAGGAAGCAGAACCTTAGGTGTTTCAATATCTTTAACAGGAATAATAGCTTCTAATTTAGAAACATTTAGATTTAAAGAAGGAGATTATTCTCTTGCTTTAAGCCATACAAAAGATTTGGTTTTAAAAAATAATATTGATTGTGTTGTTTTAGGACTTCCAAAGCATATGAATGGCGATGAGGGAATAAGGGCTTTAATATCTTATGAATTTAAAGAAAAATTAAATGAGCTTTTACCTGATTTAAAAATTGTTTTATATGATGAAAGATTAACAACAGTTATTGTTGATAAGACTATGTTATCTTTTAATATGAGAAGAAATAAAAGAAAAGAATTAAAAGATGAAATGGCAGCTGTAGTTATTTTACAAGATTATCTTGATAGAAAGTGAGTAAATATATGACAGATAGAGATTTAACAATTAAAACAGATGATGGTAAAGAATTAGAATGTACAATTTTATTTACTTATCATTATGATAAAAATAATAAAGATTATGTTGTGTTTCAAGTTAAAGGAACAGATAATTGTGCCGCAGCTATATATTATCCAAACGAAAATGGTGAAGGTTCTTTAGAAAAGGTTGAATCTGAAGAAGAATGGAAGATGCTAGAAGGCTTATTAGAAGATTATTTAGATAATGAATTAGATAATGAGCCTGTTAATTGTGAAGGTGGTTCTTGTGATGGCTGCAATGGATGCGGACAATAATTTATTAAATTTAGAATTTAATGAATTTGATAATTCATTAAGAGAATATGCAACTAACTTTAATGTTCCTATTATAAAAGATGAAGGGCTTGCACTATTAGAACAAATAATATTGATAAAAAAGCCTAAAAGAATTTTAGAAATAGGAACAGCAATTGGTTATTCAGCCATTAGAATGAATAGATTAATAGGAAGCGAAATTTATACAATTGAAAGAAATGAAAAAATGTATAATGAAGCTTTAAAAAATATTAAATCAATTAATAAAGAAGATGAAATACATATTATTTATAAAGATGCATTAGATGCATTTTCAGATGTATCTTTTTTAGAATTTGATTTAATATTTATTGATGCAGCTAAAGCTCAATATATGAAATTTTTTAATTTATATACTCCACTTTTAACAAAAGGTGGAATTGTATTTTGTGATAATATGCTATTTCATGGACTTGTTATGGATGAAGAAAATTATAAAAATTTATCAAGAAGTGTAAGAGGCTTAGCTAGAAAATTAAAAGATTTTCATAATGATTTATTAAATAATAAAGAATATAAAACATCAATATTTGATGTTGGTGATGGAGTTTCTATTTCTATAAAGCTATAAGGAGTTTTTAAATGACTATTAAAGGAGTAATTCATGTTGTTGATATTAAAAACAAAATAATAGGTATCAGACAATATAAAAAAATTAAATATTTTTATTTTAATAATAGTCAAATGAATATGTTCAAAAGATATTTATATATTGGTAATATCATTGAGCTTGATTATCAAGATGAAACAATAAAAATAAAAAATAAAATTGCATGTTATGTTGTATCTTATGTAGATAAATTATTTGCGGTAGGTATAAATAAAACAATTTATTATGATAAAACATATTTAAATCAAAGCTTATCAGGCTTTTTAAATACATTAGGTAATTATATGGTTTTGGATTTAGAAATGACTATGCCAGGTTTTGGTTATAAGGGTAATTCTTTTAGAGCTGAATTAATTCAAGCAGGATTTATATTAGTTGATTCTAAAGGACAAGAAATATTAAGATATTCTAATTATGTTAAACCAACAATTGCAAAAACAATAAATTCTAGAGCAGAAAAATTTTTAGGCATAAAACAAACAGATTTTGATTTAAAATCAATTTCATATGATGAATTTTATGAAGATTTTAAAGAAATTTATGAAAATTATAATCCAGCGGTAATAATTTTTGGAAAAAATGATAGTATAGTATTAAATGATTCTTTTATTATAAATAAAAAAGAAAATATTAATATTAGATATGTTAATATTTGTTCTTTAATTAAAAGCTATTATGAATTAAAAAATGATCCTGGATTATTTAAATTATATAAAACATATTATGATGTAGAAGATTTACAATTTCATGATGCTTTAAATGATGCTGAAGTAACACTTTTAGTTTATAAAGCATTTATAGATGAAATTAACCATAAAATAAATAAAGTTAAAGAAATAAGAAATAAATTTGAATAAAAAAAGGTCTATCATATGATAGGCCTTTTAAAATATCCTCTTGTATCTTTTTCTTTATTAAAATATTTATTATTATCTTTTAAAGCATTTTTAAAATTATTAACAATTTTTATAACTTCATTTTTAGATTCAATTGTAAAATCTAATCTTATTTTATTTGTTAATGGTAATAATTTATCTAATTCATCTATTAAATTTAATGGCTTATCATTTATTATATGAGTAATACAATCATCATGATATAAAAGAAATTTTGAAAAGTCATCCTTTAAATAATATTGGTGATTATTACAATTACCACATTCTCCATATTTTTTTAAAGGACAATATTTTAAAGTCATTAAATTTTGATTTCCATATGCAACAATTTCAATTGGTGCTTTAAATCCATATTTATTTTCAAAAGAAGAAGTTACATTTTTTATTAAATCATAATCCATCTCTAATGATAATGTTACATATTTTGCGCCAGATTTTAATAAATTATAAATTGCTTCACTATTTATTGCATTAAAAGAATAATCACATGTAATGTCTTTATTTTTATAATAATTTATAGCGCCATAATTTCCAGCTAATATATAATCAGATTCTATATTTATATATTTTGCATTAACATAAGGAATATAATTTTTATAATATATTTTATTTATTCCAAGCTCTTTTAAAGCATCATATTGTTCTTTTGTTCTACATTTAGCAACAAATTCAAATTGATCATCTTTAATATTTAATAAATTATTATCATTATTTATTTTAGGTAATATTCTTTCTTTTTGAAAATATTTATTTATTTCATTTATTAATTTTCTTCTTGCTTCATTAATATCTTTAATAACCATAAAACAATTATTTTCTAAATTAAATTCAATATCTTCTAAATAAAAAGAAGTATCATTTAATTTAGATAATTGCTTATATAAAGCTTCTTTATCAAGAGGTCTATTTAATGCATTTTCTAATAATGCATCAGATTTAATTATAAAATTTTTACCATATATTGATGTTTGAAGAGTTAAAGGAGTAGATGTTTTGCCATAAGCTTTAATGATGATTTCTTTTTTAAATTCATTTGTTATATTTAAATTAATATTTGAATCAATCATTTTATATATTTTAGAGCCAATAGGTTGCTTATTATATATATTTAAATAACAAAAAGAAGAACTTGTATTTATTTCTTTTTTAAATTCATTATATATTTTATCTATTGTAAAATAATAATCATTATTAGATTCTATTCTAATTCTATCTTTCATTGATAAGGCTTTTTCTAGTTTTATTTTAGCTAAATTATTTTCATAACCTAAAATTTTACCTATATATGATCCTTCATTTGTTCTTTTTGATGAATCAACTATATCTGATTTATCTTCATTAAATATAAATCCTTTTGTATAATTTCTGTGAAAAACATTATCTAATTGTGGAATATATTTATCATCTTCAAGCTTCTTTTTTAATTCATGAGTTACAACTTTAACATATTCTTCATTTTTCATTCTTCCTTCAATTTTTAAAGAATCAATATTAATTGATTTTAATTTATTAAAAAAAGAAGAAGTATTTAAATCTCTCATTGATAAATGATATCCATAATCCTTAAATAATATATCATCTTTATATATTTGATATAATCTTCTACAATTTTGACTACAGCGCCCTCTATTTCCACTTCTTAAAGAAAGTAAAGATGAAAATAAGCATCCACCTGAATATGAAACGCAAAGCGCACCATATGCAAAAACTTCAATTGGCATATTAGAATTTTGCTTTATATATTTTATTTCATCAAAAGTATTTTCTCTTGCTAAAACGCATCTATTTGCATGAAGATTTTCAAAAAATCTAATATCTTCTAAATCTTTTAATCCTGATTGAGTAGAAACATGAACTTCCATTCCTTTTAAATTATTAATTATATAATTTATTAATGCAAAATCAGTTACAATAACTCCATCAACACCAAGAATATATAAGGTATTTAAATATTTTTTTGCATCCTCTAATTCATCTTCTTTGATGATAGTGTTTACTGTTACATATATTTTTTTATTTATTGAATGAGCTAATATCAAAGCTTTTTTTAACTCATCTAATGTTAGATTTTTAGCATAAGCTCTAGCACCAAATTTTTCTGTTGCTAAATATATTGCATCAGCTCCATTATATAAAGCTTGCTTAAAGCATTCAAAAGACCCAGCAGGGGCAAGTAATTCTGTTTTCATATTTTTCACCAAAAATATTATAGCATATCAATAAAAAAATAAAAGGAGCATTAGCTCCTTTAAATTAATCAATTTTTATTTCGTATGTCCAACCAAATTCATCTTCTAATCTACCAGTTTGAATACCAGTTAATGTATCATATAGCATTTGTGAAATTGGTCCTATTTCAGGTTGATCGAAGAAGACTTCATCTTTATATGCTAATTTTCCAATTGGAGAAATTACTGCAGCTGTACCTGTACCAAATGCTTCATTTAATTTTCCTTCTTTAGCAGCTTTAATTAATTCATCAATTGATAAATGACGCTCTTCAACCTTATAACCTTTTTTCTTTAATAATTGAATCATAGAATCTCTTGTTACACCAGGTAATACAGAACCTTCTAATGGTGCAGTAACAATAGTTCCATCAATTACAAACATAACATTCATTGTTCCAACTTCTTCAACATATTTTCTATGAACACCATCTAACCATAAAACTTGTGAATAGCCTTTTTCTTCAGCTTCGATTTGTGCTTTAATAGAAGAAGCATAATTTCCACCACATTTTGTAAATCCTGTTCCACCAATAACAGCACGAACATATTTATCTTCTACATAAATTGAAACAGGCTTTAAACCTTCTTTATAATATGTTCCAACTGGTGATAAGATTACCATAAATTTATAATGCTCAGCATCATGAACACCTAATTTTGGTTGATATGCAAACATATAAGGTCTAATATATAAAGATGTATTAGGTAATGTAGGTATCCAATCCTTTTCTACTTTAATTAATTCTTCAATTGCTTGAATAAAATCTTCTACAGGTAATTCTGGCATACATAATCTATTGTTTGAATTTTGGAATCTTTTCGCATTCATATCAGGACGGAATAATAAAATTCTTCCATCTTTAGTTTTATATGCTTTTAAACCTTCGAATGTTTCTTGTGCATAATGTAATACTAAGCATGCTGGATCAAATGGAATAGGTCCATATGGCATAATTTTTGCATCAGTAAATCCAACTCCTTTATACCATTCCATCATAAACATGTAATCAGTATAATATTTACCAAAACCTAATGAATTTTGGTCTGGTTTTTCTTTAAGCTCTTTAGCTTCAATAAATTTAATGTTTAACATACTTTCACCTCTTATAAAAAACAAAAACTTCTTTTTCATTATAACCCTAAATGCCTTTTTTTTAAATAAGATATTTTAAATAATTTAAAATATTGTATAATAACTTGTGAGGTATTATTTATGAATGAAGTTTTAATAAACGCAATTTATGTGGAAAATTTATTCTATAATGTAGTTAGCTTTATTGTTGGAATTTTAGTTTTTTTATATACTATTTTTAATTTTAAAGGAATTCAATTATTATTCAAATCTTTATTAATTGTTTTTTCTTTTATGTTTTTAGCATTAGGTGTTATAGGATTTTTTGTTTCACCAGATTATAGTTATTTTGTAATAATCGGTTTTTTATTTTTGTGCATTGCATCAGTTGTTGTTTTAATTGTTTCTAATAAATGGAAGCAAGAAGAAAAACAAAATAAAGATAAAATTATATAATTTATATAAGGAGATAAAAAATGAGAAAAAATTTTGAAAACAAATTACAATTTTTCCCTTTGCCAGTTTTAATTATTGGAACATTTGATGAATTTGGAAATCCAAATGCTATGAATGCTGCATGGGGAGGACAATCTGATACATATGAGGTATCTATTTGTTTATCTGAGCATAAAACAACAGATAATTTAAAAATAAATGATTCATTTACTGTTGCCTTTGCGACTGTTGATACTTTAGCTGAATCTGATTATTTTGGAATTGTATCTGGAAAAAATGAAAATAAAATAGAAAAAACAGGCTTTGAATATATTAAAGGTAAATATGTCAATGCCCCAATATTTTTAAATTATCCTGTTACATTAGAATGTAAAGTAAAATCTTTTTTAAATGAAAGATTAGTAGGAGAAGTTTTAAATATGAGTGTTGATGAAAATTATTTAACAAAAGAAGGATATATTGATTATGATAAATGTGGTTTTATTTCATATGATCCTGTTAAGCATACATATAGAAAATTAGGCAAAGTTGTTGGTTATGCATTTAAAGATGGTAAAAAAATAATTAATAAATAAAATTTATTAAACAATAGAAATTTTCTTTTTCTATTGTTTTTTTATTTTTGTTTTAATTTAAATATTTTTTAGATATAATCTAAATATAATAAACGTTACAAGGGTGAAAATATGAGATATAAAATTGTTGTTAAAAATAAAATTTCAACTGAGACAATTACTGAAATGGTTCCAAATAATAATATAGAAATAATTCAAAGGGGCAACAACATTAAAGTTAAATTTATTGCATCTTCTAATATAGAAATAGTTGAGGCTAAAATATATTATAAATTTAAATTTCATAAAGATGCTAAAATGTTTTTAAATGGTTATCAGTCATGGACTGATTCTTATGAATATAAATATAATGATAAAATGAGAGATGCTAAAAGAATACCTAAAATATTAAATAATGCTTATAATTTTGATATGTATGGTGATTCTCATTTTACAAAATATATGATTAAGCATCTTCATGGATTTGATTTTGCTTATGTTAAGCAAAAAAAATCATCTATTTCTATTTCATCAAATAATTATAAGAATGCATTTTTGATAATAGATTTTTCATATAGAAGCAATAAAATAAGACTTATATCTGATTGTGCTGGTAAGAAAATAAAACAAGGTGAAGAATTTTTATTATTCGATTTTGATATTAATAATAATATAGATGAAATTATGGCTAATTATTCTTCACCAAGAGAAGCTAAAAAAATTTTTGGATATACATCATGGTATAATAATTATCAAAATATTAATTATGATATTGTAAATAGCTGCCTAGATTCTTTAGATGATAGATTCAATTTATTTCAAATTGATGATGGTTATGAAACATTTGTTGGAGATTGGTTAGATATTGATTTAAAAAAATTTCCAAATGGTTTAAAAGAATTAGTTGATAAAGCTCATCAAAAAAATTTAATGGCTGGAATTTGGCTTGCCCCTTTTGTTGCAGAAAAAAATTCTAAATTATTTAAAGAGCATCCTGATTATTTTGAGAAAGATGATTTAGGAAATCTAATTAAAAGCGGAGGAAATTGGAGCGGGTTTTATACACTTGATTTAAAAAAAGAAGAAGTAAGAAATTATATAAAAAAATGCTTAGAATATTATATTGATTTAGGATTTGATTTTTTTAAATTAGATTTTTTATATGCTATAGGTGTTAAAAATAAAGATTCAATTACAAGAGCAGAAAAAACTAGATTTGGATATGAATTTTTAAGAGAAATTTTAAAGGATAAATTAATTTTAGGCTGTGGAGCTGTTATGAGCTCAGCATATGGATTATTTGATTATATGAGAATTGGTGCTGATGTATCCTTAAAATTTGATGATAAACTTTATATGAAAGTATTTCATAGAGAAAGAATATCAACAAAAAATAGTATAAGAAATACAATTTATAGATCTATTTTTAATGATAAATTATTTAAAAATGATCCAGATGT
Source organism: uncultured Acholeplasmatales bacterium (assembly GCA_905236965.1). Taxonomy (GTDB): domain Bacteria; phylum Bacillota_I; class Bacilli_A; order Acholeplasmatales; family Anaeroplasmataceae; genus Anaeroplasma. The sequence goes on from CAJOQR010000082.1 coordinate 12,171, forward strand.
TTTTTTGTTAAGAGATGATAATATTGAATTATCATTTGAGCAAAGGAAGGCTTTATTAATTATTAATTCTTTATTTGGTAGTGTTTTAATGACATCAGATAATATTTCTTTATATAATGATGAAAAGAATAAATTATTAAAAAATGCTTTTGAAATTTATAATAATGCTTTAAATAAATCTTATGAAAAAAATAAAAATAGAATTATTATAAGATATGATTTATATGCAAGATCATATGAATTAACTTATAATACTAAAAAAGGAATTATTGAAAATTATATAGAAATTAATATTTAATGATTTTAAATAAATCTACTTAATAAAAGAATTTAAGTAGATTTATTTTTTTAAGTATGATATAATGCATAGCACAAACTGTTGATTTTAAAAAAAAATAGAGGGGCTGATTGATTTGCAAAGCGTTAATTTTGCATTGTTAAATTTTTATAATATAGAAAATTCTAAAGATACTTTTGATGAATCAATGATAGAGCCATTATTAAATTTATTTAAAGAAAAATATAAGCTTGATGCATGCTTTATTGCTTTAATTATAGATGATACATATGAACTTGTTATTGGAAAAAATAGTGTTAATAAGGAATTTGAAAATTTTGTTAAAATTTATAATTTAGGGCAAATAGGATATCAAAAATTATTTAAAAATTATGATGATAATTTTTTATGTAATCATGCAAATACTATTTTAGATGGCGAAAGCATTTTGCATTATGGAGTATTTAGAGATGATAAAACATTAGATGGTATTGTTGGATTTGCAGATTTTCATAATAATAATAGAATTTGGACTAAAGAAGAAAGAGAATCATTAATAAAATTAGGAAGGACTTTAAGATTAGCAGTTTTATATGAAAAAGTAAAATTGCAATCAAAACAGCAATTATCTAAATTAAAAAATGAATTTAATGAAGAAATTAATATCATAACATCAGTAACTTCTGAATATTCATCAATTTTTTTGATTGATTATGATACCTTAGTACAAACTTTATATTATACAAATGGTAAATATAAAACTATTTTAGATATTGTGCAAAAAGAATTGTATTATCCTAAAAGTACTGTTTTAGCTGTTTATGCATCAGTTTATAAAGACGATAGAAAAAGAGTTTTAGAAGCAACAGAAATTAATAATGTTAAATCTAGGCTTGCAGCTGATGGTATTTATACAGTTAATTATAGAAGATATATTGATGATGTATTAGATTATGCAGCATTTAGATATTCTTTAATAACAATTAATAATAAAAAAATGATTGTATTATCAATAAAAGAAATTACAGATCCTTGCAATGAAAAAGAAGAATCTGAATATGATAATTTAACTGGCCTTTTTACAAAAGAAGAATTTTTAAGGCGTTGTGAGGATAAGGTTTCTTTAACAAAAGATTTATCAAAACTTCATATGATTGTTTTTGATGTAGATAGAATAACACAATATAATGCTTATTTTGGTATGGAAAATGGTAATATATTGTTAAAACATATTGCTTCAACCTTAAAAACATTAACAGAAAAATCTGATAGTATTTATTGTCGTTTAGGTGCTGATAGATTTGCTATTTTATTAAATTCTGAAATAAATGAGCTTGAAGAATTAATTAAAAATATTAAATCAAATATAAGATATTTTAATCCAAAATTTATAGTAAATTTATCATTTGGAATTTGTAATGTTGAATCTAAAAATACACCTATAGTTGCTGTTATAGATGGCGCATTATCTGCAATAAAGGGAAGCAAATATAAATATAATAAGCTATATCAAATGTATGATGAGGGTATTTTTCAGCAAAGAAAGAATGATAAATTTATTTTAGATAATATGGAAAATGCATTAAAAGAAAATAAAATTGTTCCATATTATCAGCCTTTATATGATATTGTTAACAATAAAGTAATTTCTTTTGAAGCACTTGCACGTTGGCAAGAAGCTGATGAAATTATAAATATATCTGAATTTTTAGATTTATTTATTACTACAAATTATATATATAATATGGATATTTTAATGTGGGATAATATTATAAAATATTTAAAATATCGTGAACAAAATAATTTAGCTATGTATTCAGTTGATGTTAATGTATGTGATGAATATATTACATATAAGCAATTACCTGAAACTTTAAATACTATTATTAAAAGATATAATATTGATGCTAATTTAATAAATTTAGAAATAAATGAAAAAGCATTTATAAATAATTTTAATGATGCGATTGAAACTGTAAAAAAATTAAAAGAATATGGCTTTAAAATAGTAATTGATAATTTTGTTTCAGCTATTAATTTGTTAAGTAATCCTATTTTTGATGCAATAAAAATTAATATGTCAAAATTTGATATAGAAAAGGATAAGGTTATATTAAATAGTATTTTTAATTTAGCTAATTCATTAAATGTTGATGTTATTGCTTTTAAAGTAGAAGATGAAAATGTATATAATTTTATAAAAGAAAGTAATGTTAAATATGCTCAAGGCTTTTATTTTAATAAAGCACTTAGCGAAAATGAAATTAATAAATTTTAATTAAAATAGAGAAGGAGATATTAATCCCCTTCTCTATTTTAAATTATGTGTAATTAATCTATCTAATAATTCTAATAATTCCATATTTAAAAATATTGTTGATTTTATAGATCTTTTGAAATCTGAAAATTTTGAATTAACAGTGAATAATTTAGCGATTATTTCTGATAAGTCATAAGCATCATTTATATTAAATAATTTATTTAAATTAATGCATCTTTTATTTTCAATATAATAAATAATTTCATGTTCCTTTAAATAAATCCATGTATCGTAATCTATATGATAATATGTATCTGCTAATTCATAATAACAAATTATATATTCGCTACTATAATTTAATAAATAATCGGTTGATACCTCATAAAAATCTGCTAATTTTTTTATATTTTCTGTAGATAAATCTAAAACATTTGTTTCATATCTTGAATATGTATTGTTTCTTATTCCTGTAAATTTTTCTATATCTCTTATAGTTAAATTTCTTTCTTTTCTTAAATATCTTAAATTGTTATCCATTATATCACCAAAAAAATTATATCATAATTTGAAAATTAAAAAAAAGCATTTCTTTTAGAAATGCTTTAATTTCATTAGATGGCGTTTCGGACAGGATTCGAACCTGCGACCCACGGCTTAGAAGGCCGTTGCTCTATCCAGCTGAGCTACCGAAACATTAATTAGCTAAGCGATAAATATTATATACTAATTGATTTTTAATTTCAATACTAAAATTTAAAAAATAAGGTCATATATATCTTCAAAATAATAATTATATATGATAGAATAAATAAGACTGGAGCGTGGAAATATGCAATATAATGATTTTATAAAATTACAAGATAGTGTAATTGAAATACTAAAAAATTACACATATTTTTTAAAAAAAGGATTTCAGTTAGATATAAAATATGTAAATTTATTTAAAGAAGAAATAATGAATGAATTTAAAATGAAAAATGAAAATACAATGTTAATTAGCGCACTAACAATGTTAAATGATAATAAGGATCTAGCTGAAGTTGATAAATATATTGATGATTATAAGAAAAATTATAATAAAGAATTAAGCAATTTAAATCAAAAAATTATAAATTATGAAAAATATTTAAAAATGAACTTTAGTGAAGATGATATTTTAAAAATGGAAAATCATTTTTTTGATATAGTTAAAACTAAATCTCCTCTTTTAATATTTGATGCAGATGAAAATCATATAAATGCATATGAAATTTTACAAGCATTATATCAACAAAATAATTGTCAAACATATTTTGCTGCATATGATGTTTATAAAGATGCTTTAATAAAAAAAGATTTTTCAAATGAAGATTTTGATAAATATACTAATTTTTATATAAATCTTATGCAAAAAATTACTCTTGATACTAAGGAAAGAAAAAATAAATATCCATTTACAAAAGAAGAAGTTTTTGAAGATGAAATTACTATAGCAAGAGAAAAAGGCGATTTTAGAGCTAAATTAAATAAATTACGTGAAGCTAATAATTCAATAAAAAAAGATTTTATTGAAGCATATGGAGAAAATGTTGAGTTAGATTAAAATAAAAAAAAGTGGATTTCCACTTTTTTATTTTAAAAATATTTCATCAACAACCTTTAAATAATTTAATCTTGGAGCATATCCTTCTTTAACGATATATCCATTTTCTTTAAATTCTGAATAAGGAATAGATTTTCTTCCTCCATCTTTTGAATTATCCCAATATTTAATAATGTTTTCAAACTTTAATATATAGCATTCGTTATAGTATGACCAATAAAATATCATAAAACCAATACCGCCATGAGCTATTATTTTTTTTAAATGCTCAATTTGATGAGGATGAATATTTGCTAAAGGGAATGCTGTTTTATTATGATTTTCTTTCGCTTCAAAATCAATATATTTTCCTTTATAAATACCATTATAATCTGTTGTTGAAGGTGTTTTATAATAAGCTTCTGTTATTACGGCTTTTGTTCTCATAGGATAATCTACTTTAACTATTTGGATTGGGGTTGGTTTTTTATGAATTATTGCGATGTCATTATTTAAATAAAATTCATTTGAATCATTTATTATTTGTTCAAAATCCATTCCTAAATTTGCTTTATTAACTAATTTTTTTTGTGGATTTTTTTTGGTTGGAAAATTTAATGCCATATTATCACCTATAAAATATTATACATTTTTTATATTATTTTATAAAGTAAACGTTTTACATTTATTTAAATTATAATAATAAAATTGTATACTAACAATAAAAAGGAGGTTTGTTTGATAATGGCTAAAGTAACAGTAAAATTTGTTGTTAAAGCTAATGTTGAAAAAGCATACATTGTTGGTAATACTTCAAATTTAGGTGAATGGAATCCTAAAAAAGCTGTTTTGTTAAATAAAGAAGATGGCGTATTTACTACATCTAAGCAATTTGAAGAAAATACAAATGTTGAATTTAAAGTATTAGCTGATAAGACTTTCGAAGCTGTAGAAAAAGGAGTTTATGGTGAAGAACTAGAAAATAGAACTTTTACAGCAACTAAAGGATTAAAAGTAGAAGCAGAAATTTTAAGTTTTGCAAAATAATTAAAAATTAAAAGAGGCAAGATATCAATGAATTAAATTTTATTGGTAGCTTGCCTCTTTTTTTCTTTTTTCTTGTAAATTTAATATTGTTATTATATAATAATGCAGGTTTCAAAAAAAATATAATATTTTAAACCAAAAATATTAAAATAAATAAGTCTTATAAGGACTTTTTTTGTTTGTTTATTGTCTTTTTTTTATATATATTGTATAATAAATTTAACAAATGGCGATTACAAATTTTAATTAAGGAGGTCTATAATTTAAAATGAGCAATGTAAACTTTTTTTCATTAGGCGGCTTACAAGAAAATGGTAAAAATTTATATGTATTAGAAGTTGATAAAAAACTTTTTGTTTTAGATTGTGGATTAAAATATCCAACATCTGAGCTTTATGGTGTTGATGTTATTGTAAATGATATTTCTTATTTAGTAGAAAATAAAGATAGAATAGTTGGCATTTTTTTAACTCATGCGCATGATGATCATATTGGTGGTGTATCATATCTTTTAAAAGAAATTGATACTAAGGTTTATGGTTCTAAATTTACTTTAGCAGTATTAAATGAAAAATTTAAAGAAGATGAATATGTACCAAAGCCTGATCAATTAATAGAAGTAAATACAAGGTCAGCTTTAAAATTTGATGAAGTAATTGTTAGGTTTTTTGAAGTTGCTCATAATATTCCTGATTGTTTTGGTATAGCAATAAAGACATTAGATGGTTATATAGTTTATGCATCTAATTATAATTTTGATCAAAATTCTAAAATTGATTATGCTCATATGTTTAGATCTTTAGCTGTTTTTGCTAAAGAAGGAGTATTAGCATTACTTACAGAATCTTTAGGTGCAAATAATGAATCTAGTAGAGGAACTATATTAGAATTTAAATTGAGGCTTACAAATATAATTTCTCAAGCACAAAACAGATTGATATTTACTTTATTTTCATCAGATATATTAAAAATACAACAAATTATTGATATTGCTGTTGAATATAATAAAAAGATTGCAATAATAGGTAGAAAAACTCAAAAGCTTGTTAATCAAGCAATGGCTTTAGGCTATTTAAATGTTCCAGAAGAAAATTTAGCTAATTTAAAATTTATGGATGGAAAAATTAAAAATAATGATAAAGATTTAGTTGTTTTAGTAACAGGTGAACGTCATGAACCATATTTTATGCTTCAAAGAATGGCAAGAGGAATTGATAAATTAATTAAATTAGAAGAAACTGATAAGGTTGTTATTTTAACAAAGCCATTTATAGGAACTGAAAAAATGGCAGCTAGAACTTTAGATATAATTTATCATGTAACAAGTAATGTAATTGAATTTTCTCCTCAATTACTTCCAGCCTCATCTGCAAACAGAGAAGAAATAAAAGAAATGATAAATATTTTAACTCCAAAATATATTATTCCTGTTATTGGTGAATATCGTCATCAATATGCAGTTAGAATTATAGCTGATTGTATTGGATATAAAGATGATAGAGTTATAATTGTTGATAATGGTGATATTGTATCTTTTGTTGATGGTAATTATACTGGAATAATTGGAGATGTTGCATCAAGTGAGGTTTTAATAGATGGTAAAGCCTTTAAGGATGTAGGCGATGTAGTTATGAGAGATAGGGAATTATTAGCAGAGGATGGCTTAATTTTAATTACAGCTAATATTAACCCTAGAACTAAGACAATTTTAGTTGGTCCTGAGGTTATATCTAAAGGATTTACATATCAGACAGAAGAAGGAGATATTTTATTAGAAATTAAGAAATTATTTATGTTAGTATCTTCTAAATTTTTAACAACTAAATTTATAAATTGGAGTGAATTTAAAACAAATATTAAAAATGAAATTTCTCATTATATTTATAAAACAACTAAGAGAAATCCAATAATTATTCCAGTTTTAATTTCTACAGATTTAGATTTAATTAAAAGATTAGGATATCAAAATAGCATAGAAGAAATATAAGGAGACAGATTAATCTGTCTCCTTTAATTTTTTCATATATTCAGCTATTGCTCTTTCATATGAGCCTGTATCTTTAGGCTCGTAATATATTTTTCCTAATAATTCATCAGGCATATATTGTTGTTTTACATAATCATTTGGAAAATCGTGAGGATATTTATATTCATATTTTCCACTTTTTAACTCTTTATTTAAGATATGTGGTGGAATTTTCATAGAATTTAGATTTTCTAAATCTAAAATTGCTTTATCAATTGCTTTATATGTAGAATTTGATTTTGGTGAACAAGCAAGTTCAACAACTGCATATGCTAATGGTAATCTTGCCTCTGGAAGACCTAAAGATAATGCAGCTTCTGTTGCAGCATAAACTCTTGGTCCTATATTTGGATTTCCAAGCCCTATATCTTCATATGCTAAGCATAATAATCTTCTTGATATAAATAATAAATCTTCTGTTTTTAATAATCTTGCTAAATAATGAAGTGCTGCATCAGGATCTGAACCTCTAATTGATTTAATCATTGCTGATGCAACATCATAATAATTTTCACCTTTTTCATCAATTAAGATTGTTTTTTTACCTATTAATTCTTTTGCATTTTCTAGTGTTATTTCATCTAATAAATTTATCATTTCTAGCATATTTAAAGCTGTTCTAATCTCACATGAAGATACTGTTGCAATATAAGATAAAATATCATCTGATGTATCTTTTAAATTTTCATTTTTTATTGTTTTTTTAAGAAGAAGTATTATATCTTCTTTTTTTATTTCATTCATTCTATAAATGTGACATCTGCTCCTTACTGCAGGATTAATTGCACGATAAGGATTTTCAGTAGTTAAACCAATAACAATTAGCGCACCGCTTTCCATATATGGAAGTAAAAAATCTTGAATATCTTTTTTCATTCTATGAATTTCATCAATTATAACTAATGTTTCAGGATAATATTTAGTGCTATCAGCAATTTCTTTTAATTTTGCTTTTGAATCTATAGATGCATTAAAAGAAAATGAAGATGTGGGATATTTATTTGAAATAATATTCGCAAGGGTTGTTTTTCCACAACCTGCTGGTCCATATAATATTAAAGAAAAAAGTTTATTTTCATTAAGCATTTTTCTTATTACACCTTTTGGCCCTGCAAGGTGGTCTTGTCCTACTATATCATCTAATGAAGTTGGTCTTATTCTATAAGCTAAAGGTTTCATATATATCTCCTTTTATCTATAATTATATTTTATCATAGATTTTAGAATTTTTTTAAAATTCTTTATTGATAAATATAAATATGCTATAATAATAAGAAAGTTTTATTCTAAAAGAATAAAGGAGTGATTTATTATGGATTTAAAAGATTATATTACAACTATTCCTGATTTTCCTACAAAAGGAGTAATGTTTAGAGATATAACAACTTTAATGCAAAATGGAGAAGCTTTCAGTTTTGCTATAAAGCAAATTGCAGAATTTGCTAAATATAAAGGTGCAAATGTTATTGTTGGACCAGAAGCTAGAGGATTTATGTTTGGATGTCCTGTTGCAGCAGAACTTAAAATTGGTTTTATTCCTGTTAGAAAGCCAGGGAAGCTTCCTAGAGCAGCAATTGCAGAAGAATATGATTTAGAATATGGAACAAATACTTTATCTATTCATGCTGATTCGCTTAAAAAAGGTGATAAGGTTTTAGTCGTAGACGATCTTTTAGCAACAGGAGGTACAGCACTTGCTGCTGCTCATTTATGTGAGAGATTAGGTGCTGAAGTTGTTGGGTTTGCATTTGTTATTGATTTAAAAGATTTAGGTGGAAGAAAAAAATTAAAAGAATATGATGTTTTCTCATTGGTTGAATATGAAGGAGAATAATTAATCTTTTAAAAATTAAAAGAAAGGAGAATGAATATGGCTGATTATGTTAATTATAATGATTTATATGAAATCACAAGTCAATATATTAAAAAAGAAGAATCACAAAATTTAATAAGACGTGCTTATGATGTTGCTAATAAGCTTCATGATGGTCAATATAGAAAAAGTGGTGAGCCATATATCATTCACCCTTTTCAAGTTGCATGTATTTTAGCAACATTGCATGTTGGACCTGCAACCTTAGTTGCTGGGTTATTACATGATGTAGTAGAAGATACATCATATACATATGAAGATGTTGTAAGAGATTTTGGAAAAGATATAGCAGATATGGTTGATGGTGTTACTAAGGTTGGTCAATTAAAATTTTCATCTTTAGAACAAAAACAAGCTGAAAATCATCAGCATATGCTTCTTGCTATGGGAAAAGATATAAGAGTTATTATTGTTAAGCTTGCAGATAGATTACATAATATTAGAACATTAGGTGCTTTGCCACATGAAAAACAAGAACGAATTGCAAGAGAAACATTAGAAATTTATGCACCATTAGCTCATAAACTAGGTATGTTCCGCATTAAAGCTGAATTAGAAGATACATCTTTAAAATATGTTGATAATGCAATGTATAATAAAATTTCTAATCAAATTAAAAATGATTCATCTGTAAGAATTCAAAATGTAGATCATACAATTGATGAAATAAAAAAATTATTAGAGCCTTATAATTTTGAAAATATTCAAATAAAAGGTAGAATTAAAAATATTTATTCAATTTATAAAAAAATGGTAACTCAAAATAAAAGCTTTGAGGATATTTATGATGTATTAGCTATAAGAGTTATTGTTGATTCTATCGCTGATTGTTATCAGGTATTAGGAATTATTCATGCAAATTACACACCAATTCCTAAAAGATTTAAAGATTATATAGCTGTTCCTAAGCCTAATATGTATCAATCACTTCATACAACTGTTATTTCAAATGATGGTTTTACATTTGAGGTGCAAATTAGAACATTTGAAATGGATAAGGTTGCTGAATATGGTGTTGCTGCGCATTGGGCTTATAAAGAAAATGTTGAATATTCAAAGGAAAAAGAACAATTTGAAATTGCTTCAAAATTAAAATGGTATGGAGAATTAATCAAATTTTCTGAAGAAGAAGAAAAGCCAACAGAATCTAAAGATTTTGTTGATACAATAAAAGAAGATATTTTACAAGCAAATGTTTATGTTTATACACCAACAGGTGAGGTAATTGATTTGCCTAAAGGCGCAACTCCTTTAGATTTTGCTTATAAAATTCATACAAATTTAGGAAATAAAACTGTTGGTGCTATAGTAAATAATCATATAGTACCTTTAGATTATGAATTAAAAACTGGCGATATTATTTCTATTAAAACCAATAAAAATTCTTTTGGTCCATCTGAAAACTGGTTAAATATTGCTAAAACAAGTCATGCAAGGCATAAAATAAAAAGCTTTTTAAATAAGCAGAATAGAGATATTTTAATTGAAGAAGGAAAAAAGAATTTAGATATTGAATTTAAAAACAATAAAATTTCTAATTATGATTTAACCGATGAATTTTTAGAAAAATTTCAAAAAAATAATATTAATTCAATTGATGATTTATATTTAGAAATTGCCAAAGGTAATTTATCTAGTAAAACAGTTGTTAGTAAATATCAAGGCGAAGATATTAGAGTTGTTGATGAGGCTATCAGCAAGCAAATTGAAAAAAATCAAAAAATATTAACAACAAATTCAGATACAGGTGTTGTTGTTGAAGGATTAACATCTCCTCAATTAAAATTAGGAAGCTGCTGTAATCCTATTCCAGGAGATCCTATAGTAGGATATGTAACTAAAGGATTTGGAATTGTAGTACATCATATTAATTGTACTAATTTAAAAAATTTCCAAAGAGAAAGATTAATAGATGTTTCTTGGGCAACAAATATAGATAGGAAATATCCTGTAAGCATAAAAATATATGCTAAAAGTAATATGAATTTATTATTAGATATTATGAATACAATATCTGCAAATAATATGTCAATTTTGGCAATTAATGCATCAAGTACACCGAATTTAGAAACAATAGTTAAATTGAAAGTAATGTGTCCTAATTCAATTGAACTTGAAAAGATGATTGTTAATATGAAAAAAATTAAATATATTTATAATATTGAAAGAGATAATTTATGAGAGTAGTAGTTCAGCGTTCAAAATATGCAACTTGTAATGTTGATGGAAAAACAACAGGGAAAATCGACGTAGGATTTTTGCTTTTTGTTGGATTTAAGGAAAATGATACTTTAAAAGAAATAGATTTATTAGTAAAAAAAATAGTAGGATTAAGAATTTTTTCTGATAATGAAGGAAAAATGAATTTGAATATTAAAGATGTTTGTGGAAGCATTCTTGCAATATCACAATTCACTTTATATGGTTCTGCTAAACATGGTAATCGCCCATCTTTTACTGATGCAATGAAATATGATGAAGCTTCAAAATTTTATGATATTTTTTGTGAAAAGCTTAAATCAAACGACATAAAAGTTGAAAAAGGTGTTTTTGGGGCTGATATGAAAATAGAATTACTTAATGATGGACCAGTTACTATTATTTTAGATAGTGAGGAATTATGATATGAAAAAATATGTATTTAATGGACAAACATATACTGATTTAGATTTACTTATTAATGATTTTGTTAATAATTTTAATATAGCTTTAGAAGAATTATTTATAAAACCTAAAAAATTTGTTTCTTTTGTTAAATCATTTGATAAAGAAAAAGCAAAAAAGGTTGTAGAAATTTTTGAATCAACAAAATATAAAGGAAATGTATTATCTTTTATTATTTTTTCTCTTGCTAAAGATCCAATTGTTTTGATTAATGGAGTAAATCTTGATTTTAATGACTTTATTAAAGTTATAAGCTTAAATAGAGAAAATAAAGCCATAAAAGCATTTATGGAAGATAATGGTATGTCAAAAACATATGCTACAATGAACATTGATAAAAAAATCCCTAATGATTCTTTTTATATTGAAAAAACATATGAAGATGATTTTACATATAATTATATTGCTAATTATTTAAAAATAGATTATACAGAGAATTTAAATGGCTTTATTTCTAATATTTTAATAAATGATGATGAAAGATTTAGAAGAGCCTGTGAAGTAATAAAAAGTGACGATTTTCAAATGGTTTTAGCTCATAAAACCAATTTTAAGGCTGCATATAATATTAGATATAATGCAAATCCTATATTTGAAGCAATTAAAATGCTATCTATAGAATATAAAAAGGAAGATTTATCTAAAATTATTGATGATACTTTTTATTGGTGGTTATTAGATAATTTTGATAAATATATCTATACTAAAAAAGAAACCTTAGCTTTAAAAAATAAATTGAAAAAATTAAAAAAGGAAAATCAAAAGGATTTAACCTTTGAAGAGCATATTGAGCTTTCTAAAAATTTATATGAAATTTATTTACAATTTGCAGAAGGCTATAGTAAAAAAGAAATTTGTGTAAATGAAAAGAAATATAATGTTGATCAATATGCTTTAGATAAGCATTATTGTAAAACATTAATTTGTGTTGATTATATGAAAAATCATCCTGTTAAATTAACAACAGAAAAGGAATTAAAAATTGAAGCAATAGAAAAAAATCAAAAAGAAGATATTAAAGAAAATATTATAAATAATAATGATTCAAAGCAAATAGAAAAAATAGATGAAGAAATTGATAAAAATTTAGAAGTAATTAAAGATGAAAAGCCTACAAAAAAAGAATTAAAAATTTCTGAAAAAATTCATAAAAAAATTCCAGGTATGAATAAATTTATTGTTGTTACAACAATAATAGATGTAATAATTATTGCTTTAATTTATTTTATATTTCCAATGCTACCTGAAAATATTTTTGGGCTTGATTTAACTAAATTTTTAAAATTATATGAAGATAATCAAAACGAGTTAATGCTTATAACTTATATATCAATTGGAATACTTATAGCTAATTTAATTTTGATTGCTGTAATTAATTTAAGAAATTCATCTTCTTTAAAAGCAATTAATTTATTTTATAAATCTGAAAGCATTGGTAAAAAAGAAACTAATTTAAGTCATGAAGATCAAAAATCAATTAAAAATTTTGAAAAGAATAAATTAAATATTTATAAAAAAATAAAAAGAAGAGAAAGAATTATTACTTCAATTGCTTTAGCATTAGCTGGAATAATATATTCATCTTTAATAATTATTATTTCATATATTTTTAAAGATGAAATAAAACAATCAATTGTTTATTTAAGTCTTGGAATTTCTTTTGGTGTTGGAATTTTATGGGGTATCTTATTTAAGAAAAAAGGAGCTTTTAGTGCTTTTGTTGTTAATGCCTTAACTATAATAATAACTTTAGCATTGTTATGGATTATATGATGAAATTATATATGGTAAGTTTAGGCTGCGCAAAAAATCAAGTTGATTCTGAAATGATATTAGGAGTTTTAAAAAATAAATTTGAGCTTGTAAAAACGCCAGATGAATCTGATTTAATAATAGTTAATACCTGTGCTTTTATTGAATCTGCAAGAAAAGAAGCTATTGATACAATTTTAGAATTAACTGATTATGGTAAAAAAGTTGTTGTTTGTGGATGCTTATCACAAAGGTATAAAGAAGAGATTAAAAAATTATTACCAGAAGTTGCAAGATTTATAACTATTGATGAATATCCTATGATTGGTTCTATAATTAATGATGTAATGAGTTCTGATTATAATTACAATGATTTTGATTTTTTAAATAGAATTTATACAACCCCATCTTATATGAGATATATAAGAATTTCAGATGGTTGTTTAAATAGATGTGCTTTTTGTGCTATTCCATTAATAAGAGGAAAATTAAAAAGTAGAACTATTGAAAATATAACAGAAGAAATAAAAAATGCATTAGCTGATGGTGTATATGAAATAAATTTAATTTCTCAAGATACTACTAAATATGGTTTTGATATTTATAATAAATTAGCATTAGTTGATCTTTTAAAGGAAATAGTTAAAATTGAAGGTGATTTTAAAGTAAGATTATTATATTTATATCCTGATATAGTAACTGATGAATTGATTTTATTTATTAAAAACAATCCTAAAATTATGCCTTATTTTGATATTCCAATTCAACATAGCGAGGATAAAATTTTAAAAGCAATGTTTAGAAGAGGTTCAAAAGAATATTTAATAAATTTAATGAAAAAAATAAAAAAAGAAATACCTTCTGCAATTATTAGAACTACTTTAATAGTTGGTTTTCCTTATGAAGAGGAAGATGATTTATTAAATATGATTGAATTTATAAAAGAAATAAAATTTGATAGATTAGGTGCTTTTACATTTTCAATGGAAGAAAATACTAAAGCTTGTGAATACCCTAATACAATTTCTGAAAATGAAAAACAGCGTCGTTATGAATTATTAATGAGCGCTCAAAAAGAGATTGCTTTAGAAAAAAATAAAGAATACATTGGTAAGATATTAAAAGATTGCTTTATAATTGGTTATGATGATGAATCTTATATGTATGTTGCAAGAAATTATGCATATGCTCCAGATGAAATTGATGGTGCTATATTTGTAGCTGCTAAAAAAGAATTAAAGCTTGGTCAAAGAATTAATGTTAAAATATTAGATTATGATGAATATACTTTAACTGGAGAAGAATATGAAAATTAATGTTGTATTATATCATCCTGAAATTCCTCAAAATACAGGAAATATAATGAGAAGCTGTGTTGGCTTTAATGCAAAATTACATTTAATTAAACCACTAGGATTTAAACTTGATGAAAAGCATCTTCAAAGAAGTGCTGTTGATTATTATGAATATATTGATTATGAAATATATGAAGATTTTACAGATTTTAAATCTAAAAATCCTGGTAAATATTATTTTTTAACAAGGTATGGTCATAAAAGTCCTTCTAAAATAAATTTTAAAGATTCTAAAGAAGATAATATATATTTAATATTTGGCGCTGAATCTACAGGAATAGCATATGATATTTTAAAAGATAATTTAAATGATTGTTATAGAATACCTACTACTAATAAAATAAGAAGCCTAAATTTAAGTAATTGTGTAGCTATAATGCTTTTTTTAGCAAGTGAACAATTAAATGATTCTAATATTTTATCTTATGAAGAGCCTGATGAATCATTAGATTTAGAATTTAAAGGAAAAGATTTTATAGATAATATAGATGTTTCAAAATTAGATTATAAGCATAGAGAACATAAATAAAATACTCAAAATTGAGTATTTTTTTCTTATTTTATTTTAAAAAAAGAATTTATGATATATAATTATATTATAATATGCGTTTTAAATTTTATAATTCGATTGGGAGTGTAGTGATGAGATTCTTATCAAACATAAAAAAATGGACTATAAATCTTTTTGGATTTCATCGTCATGATGATTATGTAAAAAAACATTTAAATGATGCTAATGTAAGAAGTAGTGCTTATATGACATTTATTATAATCGCAATTGAAATTTGGATGATTATAAGAAGTATAAATAAAAATGTTATACCTCAAGTATCTAATGGTGCAAATCTTTTTGATTCATTATTTACTAATACATCCTTATATTTTCTTTTTATGATTGCTGCTTTAACAATGCTTGTTTTTTCTGTTTTTTATATGTATGAAAAATCCAAAATAATAGATAACAAATTTGAAAAGAAAATTAATACCTTAATTCCTGCATTTTTTGCAATAGTATTAGTTTTATATTCTTTTTTAGTAATAAAAGAAATTAGCTTATTTAAAAATTGGAATCAAAGATATTATGTTGTTAATAATGTTAGTGTTATATTTTTATATATTTTTGCATTTTTATTAGGATCATCTATTATAGGTCATACTATATATAGATATAAATATGGAAAAAATCAAATAATATTATCAATAATAGTAATAATCTTTTTCTCATTAATGTGTTTAACATTTGGTATTAAAGTTGGTTATTCAGACTTTTTTTCAAGATTTTATTTAGGGACTGGTCTTCCTAAAGAAGCAGGATTTAACGATTCTGGCGCTATTTATGAAATTAAATCAATTATATGCTTTTTAACAATGGTTTTATATGTAGGTTGCTTATTGATATGGAAACCTTATATTTCTATTGCAATGCTTACATCTATTTTTATTGGATATTATTATTTATTAAGTGGCGATCCAGCAAATAGAATATTTCCTGATGGAGAAAAAGTAAATTATATTACTTTTTTAATTACATTATGTGCAATTGCTGTTTCAATTTATCAACAACGTGTAAGAGAAGCATTAAATTCTGAGGATTTAGAATATAATGCAAAATTTGATTCAATAACTGGTATTAATAATTATAATTATTATGTAAAAGAAATTTCTGAGTTATTAAAAGAAATATCAAATTATAATGAATTTTATTATTTATTTATAAATATTGAGAATTTTAAAACATATAATGATCAAATGGGTTTTAATAATGGTACAGAATTTTTAAAAAGGTTTGCTAAAAAAATAGTAGAAATATTTGGTGAATTTCCTTGTGCAAGAGAATCAGATGATCATTTTGTAGCATTTGTAAAAATGAATGAAGCAATTGATAAAATAAATGAATTAGAAAAATATTTAATAGAAGATTCAAATGGATTATATTTAAATTTAAGAGTTGGAGGAGTTTGTCCTAGAAATGCTGCTGAAGATATTAATACTTCAATAGATAGAGCAAGATATGCAGCATCATTAATAAAAGATAAATATAATAAAATATTTATAGAATATGATGATGAAATGCATAAATCATATAAGAAAAAGCAATATGTTATTAATCATTTAGAAGAAGCAATTGAAAATGGTTATATTAAAGCTTATTATCAACCAGTAGTATGGAGTGAAACTCAAGAATTATGTGGATGTGAGGCTTTAGCACGTTGGATAGATCCTAAATATGGTTTATTATCTCCAGGTGAATTTATTCCTGTTTTAGAAGAGGTAAGATTAATACATAAATTAGATTCAGCTATTTTTGAAATTGTATGCAAAAATATAAGAAAACTAATGGATGATGGTAAAAAGGTTGTTCCTGTTTCAATAAATTTTTCAAGGTTAGATTTTGAATTAATGGATGCAGTTTCTGTATTTGAAAATTTAATAAATAAATATGATATTCCAAAAGAATATGTTCATGTTGAAATAACAGAATCTGCTTTAACAGAAACTCAAGATTTATTACAAAAATCTATTGATAAATTACATAATGATGGTTTTTCAATTTGGTTAGATGATTTCGGTTCTGGTTATTCATCTTTAAATGTATTAAAGGATTTTAATTTTGATGTAATAAAAATTGATATGAAATTTTTAACAAATTTTGAAAAAAAGCCTGTAACTAAAGTCATTATAGATTCTATAATAAAATTATCAGAAAAAATTGGTATGAAAACTTTAACTGAAGGTGTTGAAACAACTGAACAAGCTGAATTTTTAAAGGATGTTGGTTGTGGAAGATTACAAGGATATTTATTTGGTAAGCCAATTCCTTTAGAAGAATTTTTAAAACAAATAGAAGATAATGTATTTAAAATTTCAAATGAGATTTTATAATAAATAAAGGTATTAAAAATGTTTAATAAAAAAAATAGATATATTGAAACATATGATTTAGAAAAATATATTCCCATTATTAAAGCATCTATTTGTACTGGTGAGCAAGTTATAGGATTTAAAGAAAAAAGCACTAATAAATTTATTGAAATTTCACTAATAAAGGATATTAAAGATATTGAAGATTTTAGAAAAAAATATAATGTTTTAGGTGAAATAAAAAAAGAATATTAAAAATATTTTAAAAAATAAAAAAACATCTCTATTATTTATTTAAGAGGTGTTTTTTTTATGGATAAATATGAAGTATTAAAAGAATATTTTGGATATAATAAATTAAAAAAAGAGCAAGAAGAAATTATTGATTCAATTTTAAAAGGCTATGATACAATAGGAATTTTACCAACAGGTTTTGGTAAATCAATTACATTTCAAATTCCATCATTGATTTTAGGAGGTATTACAATTGTTATTAGCCCTTTAATAGCCTTAATGCAAGATCAAGTTAATAATTTAAAAATGAAAAAAATAAAAGCAGAATATATTAATTCATCACTAGATAATATAGAAAAAAATATAATTTATAATAAATTAAAAAAAGGTGATATAAATATTTTATATGTTTCAGCAGAAAGATTAGAAAATGAATATTTTTTAAAAATTATTTTAAATTTAAATATTTCATTAATAGTTTTAGATGAAGCACATACAGTATTATGGAGTGATGATTTTAGAATATCCATAGGAAAGATTAATGAATTTATAAAAAAATTAAAAAAAAGACCTCGAGTATTAGCTTTAACCGCTACAGCAACCAATAAAACTATATATAAAATAAATGAATGCTTGGGATTAATAAATCCTAATATAATTACTACAATTGTAGATAGAAAAAATATTTTTTATGATATAAAAAGAACAGATAAAAAATTAAATGAGCTAATTTCATATATTTCAAAGCATAAAAATGAATTAGGTATAATATATTGTTTAACAATTAGGAATTGTAAATATGTTTATAATTATTTAAAAGAGATGAATTATAATGTTGGATATTATTATGGAACAATGGAAAAAGAAGAAAAGGATTATATGCAAAATCAATTTACGGATCATAAATTTAAAATAATTGTTTGTACAAACGCATTTGGTATGGGAATAGATATTCCTGATATAAGATATGTTATAGAATATGATATGCCATCATCAATTGAAGATTTTGTTCAACAAACGGGTAGAGCATCAAGAGATGGAAAATACCGGGAAGCAATTTTATTTTTTTCATCTTATGATATTAAGATTTCAAATTATTTTATTGAAAATATTGAAATCTTTAATAAAAAAGAAGAAGAAATTGAATTTATTAAAAAATCAAAATATAAAAAATTAAATTCAATAATATCTTTCGCTACAACAAGAAGTTGCCTTCATGGGTATATATTAAAATATTTTAATCAAAAAGAAATAAAAAAATGCAATATGTGTATTAATTGCAAGAATAAATAATGAAAACGTTTAATTCAATATAAGAATTGACATTAAATATTTAAAGTAGTAATATCTTATGGAAAATGAAAATAACACTTCTTCATTCGTCAAGATAAAAGACGTTAAAACCTAGAAGGAGTGATAAGATATGATAAAAAAATTCATTAGAATAATTGCTGACATTTTTGTTAGTTTTGGACTTGATTTAAATTCATTAGATTAAG